>NZ_JBAGKV010000010.1:0-192353 GCF_037049705.1 Janthinobacterium sp. LPB2021202312-11-4
GACATAAAAAACGCTTGGGCAGGGCGGCTTTTTTTGCCTGCAGAAAAGTCCAGAAATTATCAGATCTCAGGTTTTTTCCTTCCCCATCGAAGTGCTTCGACTCACGAAGATCAAGACGCGTCCTACAGATTGCCCTAGCGTATTTTGTTAAAAAATACCTCCCTACGGCATGCCGCCTTATTCATAAGAAAGGACTCTTCTGATGCCCTACGTTCTATCTTTCAAAAATCTGGATACGTTCGAAAAAACTTTCGACACGGTGGAGGATGCCCTTGTGAATTATGAGCAAGTCCAAAATAAAGTTGGCAGGGGGCAAGAGCTATCCAATGTCAGGCTGAGCGACGTTGGGAAGAAAACGTTTGTGGATCTGTACCCTGGGATAGCTGTAAAGGAGGTGACTGATGAGCTCGAAAGCGTGTGGGAGTGGGATTTAGCGGACTCGTTAAAAATTCGACCCGTACTGAAAAAGCGATATCGAACTACTACGTAGAGCAGTGAGCCGAAGGCAGCACCCTAGGCAAGACTGCTTCAAAATTTGAGTGTGGACGTTTTGTGGACGTTCTCACGTTTGACGTGATTCCCTTTCCAAACCCCAGAAATGACAAAGCCCCGCATTGCGGGGCTTTGAGATATGGTGCCGGCACCAGGAGTCGAACCCGGGACCTACTGATTACAAGTCAGTTGCTCTACCAACTGAGCTATACCGGCGTGTTAGGGCGACGATTATAGCGATTGCGTTGGTTCTGTAAACCCCTGAATTCAGACTATTTTTACTCGACCCTCAGGTTACCCGCGAACCAGTGCTTTCTTGAGTTTCTGAATCGCTTTCTAGGCCCGGCTGTTTTGCATCGCGCGCAGCTGCGCTTCGGCGTGTTCGGCCCGTTGCAGGGCGGCGGCGAGTTGTTGTTCGGCGTCGCTGAGGGGGTGGCTGAAGTTGTGGCCTTTGCAGAACTGGAATTCGTCCAGGTTGCACGGCGGGATGTCGAAGGCGGGTTTGAGGTTCAGGTGTTCTTCGGCGAGGTAGTAGGTGTTGATGCCGTCGAACAGGATGGATTGGTAGCCGGCGTCGATGACGAGGTGTTCCCAGGTCTGATCGCGGTTCCATGGGGTTTCGATCAGGATGATCCATGGCCGCCAACGGCTGAAGTCCATGCCGCGCAGCACGGTTTCTTCGTGGCCTTCGACGTCGATTTTGAGGAAATGAATCGGGCGGTCCTGAGCGTGTTCTTCGCAGATTGAGCTCAGGGTGCGGGATTTGACCGTTTGGCTGCGCACGTCCATGCCGGCGTCTTTGTGCATTTGGGCGAGGGCGGGTTCGAGCGTCGAGAGGCCGGTGCCCGCGATGGCGTAGAAGGTCAGGTCGTCGGCGGTTTCGCCGGCCACGCATTGCAGGTTGGTGTCGTTGGGGCGTTGTTGGCACAGGGCGTCGAAGTAGTTGGGCATCGGTTCGACGTTGATGCCGCTCCAGCCGTGGTCGTAGAAGGCTTTGGTGACGGAGTCATGGGTGGGGTCGTTGGCGCCGACGTCGATGTAGAAGCCGTTCTCCACGATTTTGAGGGCGCGCCACAGGCGGATGTCTTCGAAATTCTGCGCATAAGAAATGAAGGTCACTGTGGCTTCCTGTCGGTCAGATTTTTCTTGTTCGTGGTCGCGCTGTCGGCGCACTGGCTACTTGTATATCAAGGGCGGATGGCGGGTGCAATTTTCCGCCGATCGCGTCCGGGATTCGGCGGTTATGTCCTTTCGGTTGAATGCTTATGCACAACGGGGAGGCTGATAAGCGGGCTCAGCGGTGTTTTTGTGGACTCGTTCTCATTTGTTCGCAAATCCCTGTTTTTAGGGTTTTTTTATTGGTGTGTACGAAAAGTGAACAGTTGTGTTTCAGTGGAGAAACAGCCTGTTTATTGGATCCACGAGAATTTCATCAACAGAGTTATCCACAGGCGGCGACTGTTTAAGGACGTTCAGCCAGGAGCAGGAAATTACGCGGTGTGAGCGGGGTTTCGCAGAAGGTGCCGAGGCGAACGGTGTAACCCTGCTCGGACAGGAAAAGTGCCCGGTCAAGTACCAGCCACAGCTCCAACGGGCGTCGGAAAAGTCCGCGCAACAGCTCCAGATTGCGTACTTCGGCGAGTCGCTGCCATCCGGCGGCTTCGAGGGCTGGCCAATTCTGCGGGCCGATTGTGGATAACTCTTTCAGCGCGGCCAAATGATGGCAGTAGTCGGCGAAGGATTTATCCAGCCAGGCACTGGGCAGGGAGGGCGTTGGCAGGTATTCGTCGATGCCGCGCAGTTGCCGTTGCAGCAGGTCGAAGCCCAGGCGTCGGGCCATGGAGGTGTCCCGTTGACGTCGGACGCGGGCACCGGCGGTGACGGTTTCGCTCATGGGTAACGCGAGATCGTCGAGGGAAAGTTGTAGGCTGGATCGCAAACCCGCCGAGGAAAGCGCCTCATAGCTCGCCAGACGAGTCCGGTTATAACAGCAGGGCGCGATCGCCAATTGTTTGCAGCCGACGGCGCTGGCGAGCTGGATCAATCGCACATGCAGATCACCACAGGCGTGCAGCGCTACTGGGGTGTGATCGTTCTTTAATAGAAAAGCGGCGTTGTCCGCGAGCACGTCTTGCTCAACATGCAGCGCATGCAACTGATGACGCTGACTGAGTATCTGACCGCTCAACACCAACGAAGGGTCGTATTCCAGACACGTCAGTTGTTGCCCGGTTTGCAGCAGGCGCCGGCCCAAGTGACCTTTACCCGAACACCAATCCAGCCAATGCTTCGGTGCTTCGGCAAACGCCAACCGACTGGCAAACGCCTCGATCTGTTGCCACTTGCGCCCCGGCACATCCACATTCAAGCGATGACCGGCCGCTTCCAGCGCATGCCCCGGCAATTCGCCCACCGAACTCAGCTCAAGTGACAACGCCGCCAATGCAGCAAACGGCTGCGGCGCATCGAGCAAGCAAGGTTGGTTATGACTGTTTTCCGCATCCTCCAGCGACCGCCCGCGTAGCCATAACGCCAATGCCGGGTAGGACGTTTCCCAGGGAAGTTGCCGATGAGTAAACGGTCGTGGCTTCCACAACGCCTGATGCTCTATCAGAAAAGCATCCAGCGCCGCGAAACGGGCGAGTAGGGCCTCGCCCGTCAGCACGTGGGAAAAATCAACGCCCTTGGCAGGCATCGACGCGCAGCCAGCGCTCCAGCAGCTTGAAGCCGCGAACCAGCACGTAAGCCATCAATAGATAGAACATGCCTGCAGCGAAGAAGATCTCCACCGGCAAGTAGGTCCGGGCAATGATGGTGCGGGCCATGCCGGTCAGTTCCAGCAAGGTCACGGTACTGGCCAGGGCGCTGGCCTTGAGCATCAGGATCACTTCGTTGCTGTAGGCGGGCAGGCCGATGCGCGCGGCGCGGGGCAGGATGATGTAGAACAGCGCTTTGGGCCTGGACATGCCCAGGGCCCGTGCCGCTTCGATTTCACCCGGCGGAATCGCCTGGATCGCACCCCGCAAAATCTCGGCGATGTAAGCCGCCGTGTGCAATGTCATGGTCGCCGTGGCGCACCAGAACGGATCGCGCAGGTACGGCCACATCGAGCTGTTACGCACCGCGTCGAACTGCGCCAGGCCGTAGTAGACGAGGAACAGCTGAACCAGCAACGGCGTGCCGCGGAAAAAGAAGATGTAGGCGTAGGGCAGCGAGCGCACATACCAGAGCCGTGACGAGCGCGCGATGCCCAGCGGAATCGCCAGCAGCAACCCGGCAATCACGGCAATGGCCACTAGTTCCAGGGTCAGCGTCGCGCCTTGGGCCAGTTTCGGCAGCCACTTGATGATGACTTCCCAATTCATGAGGCGCTCCTCGCGAAGCCGCGAGCGGCGCGTCGTTCCAGAAAGTACATGCCGGTCATGGCGAGGATGGTCAGGCCCAGGTACATGAACGCCGCCACCATAAAGAAGGTGAACGGCTGTTTGGACACGGTCACGCCGATTTGCGCGTGGCGCATGATTTCTTCCAGGCCGATCACCGAGACCAGTGCGGTGTCTTTCATCAGGATCATGAACAGGTTGCCCAGGCCCGGCAGGGCGATGCGCCACATCTGCGGCATGATCAGTTTGGTGAAGATGCGAAATTTCGACATGCCCAACGCCACACCGGCTTCACGGTGACCTTTGGGGATTGCCAGAATCGCGCCGCGAAACACTTCCGTGGCGTAGGCGCCGAAGCACAGGCCCAAAGCGATGACGCCAGCGGCGAAGGCATTGAGAGCGAGATCGGGATTGCCGAAAAACTCGCCCAGCGCACGCATCAAGTTGACGGTGCCGAAGTAGATCAACAGCACCCAGAGCAATTCCGGGATGCCGCGAACCAGCGTCGAATACGTACCGCCCAGCCATTGCAGCGGCTTGTGCGGGGAAGTCTTGGCCAAGGCGCCGAGCAGACCGAGTACCAGCCCCAGGCACAGGGCCGAGAGTGCCAGTTTCACAGTCATCAGCGCGCCAGCGGCGAGCGCCGGGCCGAATCCGTAGAGGTCGATAATCATGGATTTCTTTTCAATCGCGGCAGGCAATGCCAAGGACGAACGCCGTCAGCGAACGGCGCCCGTCAGGCAGGTCAGAATCAATAGATGCTGAACGGGAAGTACTTGTCGTTGATTTTCTTGTAGGTGCCGTCTTCAACGATTTCTTTCAGTGCAAGGTTCAGCTTCGCGCGGATCGGGTCGCCTTTTCGTACAGCGATACCGATTTTGTCGCTCTCTTCCACCGGGTCACCTTTGAATTCATAAGGCTTGCCAGCGTCGCTTTTCAGCCACTCGTAGTTGACGTATTTGTCCGCCAGGATGCCGTCCAGACGACCGGAGGTCAGGTCGAGGTAGGCGTTTTCCTGGGTGTCGTAGAGTTTGGTTTCAACGCCTTCCATGTGGTCTTCCATCCAGGTGCCGGCGAGGGTCGCACGTTGTGCGCCGATCACTTTGCCTTTCAGCGAATCCTTGTCGGTTTTGAAGTCGACGTCTTTCTTGGCGATGAATTGCAGCTTGTTGGAGTAGTACGGGTCGGTGAAGTCCACCGCTTGCTTGCGCTCGTCGGTGATCGACATCGAGGAGATCAGGAAGTCGAACTTCTTGGCGTTCAGGGCCGGGATGATGCCGTCCCAGTCGGACGTGACCACGGTGCATTCGACTTTCATCTTGGCGCACAGGGCGTCGCCGATTTCTTTGTCGAAGCCGACGACATTGCCACTGGCATCTTTATTGTTGAACGGCGGGTAGGCCGCTTCGATGCCCATCTTCAAGGTCTCGGCGGCGGCACCGGCGCTGAACGCCAGGGTGACGGCAGCAGCCAGGAAGATTTTTTTGTAGTTCTGCATGCGGGTAGCTCCGTTAGCGGTTGCTGGACATGAATTGTTTGCAGCGCGCCGAAAGCGGGTTGTCGAACACCTGCTGTGGCGATCCTTGCTCTTCGACCAGGCCCTGGTGGAGGAACACCACTTCGCTGGAGACCTGACGGGCAAAACCCATTTCGTGGGTCACGAGCAACATGGTGCGGCCTTCTTCGGCCAGTGCGCGGATGACATTAAGTACTTCCTGGACCATTTCCGGGTCAAGGGCAGAAGTGGGCTCGTCGAACAGGATCACTTTGGGCTGCATCGCCAGCGTGCGGGCAATTGCCGCCCGTTGTTGCTGGCCGCCGGACAGTTGCGCCGGGTAGGCATGACGCTTGTCGGCGATGCCGACCTTGGCCAGCAAGGCTTCGGCGACTTCGATGGCTTCGGCTTTGCTTTGGCCGAGCACACGGCGCGGGGCTTCGATGATGTTGTCGAGCACGCTCATGTGCGGCCACAGATTAAAGTTTTGAAACACAAAACCAATCTCGCTGCGCAGGCGATTGATCTGTTTGCCGTCGGCGGCAACCAGTTCGCCGTTCTTCGCGGCTTTGAGCTTGAGTTCTTCGCCGGCCACCAGGATCTGGCCCTGGTGCGGGTTTTCCAGCAGGTTGATGCAACGCAGGAACGTGGACTTGCCGGAACCGGAGGAGCCCAGGATCGAGATCACGTCGCCGTCGCGGGCGGTCAGCGAGATGCCTTTGAGCACCTCAAGCTGTCCGTAGCGTTTGTGCAAGTTGCGGATTTCAAGCGCGGGCGTGGCCTCAGCCATGTGCGTTCCTCATAGTATTTCGCTCCTGCTGTTGGTGGCCTTCCTGGCGAGGCGGCCAAGCTAGCATAGCGTTCGAATGGCAGCCAACAGCCCCACGGGCGGTAAACGGATGGCATGTGGCAGGTTGTCGCATCGGTACAGCAGACTGTCGCGCTGCTATCAACCGAACAGCCGTTTGAACCCGGCATTCGGAGGGTGTCGCGTAAAAAAAGGCGCGATGTTGCCAGCTTTGGTGGGGTGTTGGAAGCGCTAACCGGACAAACGTTCCGGTTCTGCACTTTTTAAGTGCGCCCAGCACTTTCTAAGTGTGTTTCTGGTGCGCAGATTCGTTCTTTAAGTGGGTCGCTGGGTAACGCTCTGGCGAATTACCATTAATCTCAATGACTTGCGATGACCGCCCGGTCAGCCTGTAGCCCGCGTAAACCGGGATTGTGAAACATTTTGGCGCAATTATTGCGTGCAGAATAAGGAACGCCCCGTTGGTTTCTTTTTACGAGAAAGAAATGCCAGACGCGGTGGACTGAATCGCTTTCCTTGCAAAGGTAGTTTCAATGAGCAGTACCCAAAGCTCCAATGGCCTCGAACAGGGGCTAAAACCGCGTCATGTGACTATGTTGTCGATCGCCGGGGTTATCGGCGCCGGCCTGTTTGTTGGCTCGGGCCACGCGATCGCGGCGGCCGGTCCAGCCGTGCTGTTGGCCTACGCCGCCGCCGGTGCGCTGGTCGTGCTGGTGATGCGCATGCTCGGCGAAATGGCCGTCGCTTCGCCGGACACCGGTTCCTTCTCGACCTACGCCGATCGCGCGATCGGTCACTGGGCCGGTTTCACCATCGGTTGGTTGTACTGGTGGTTCTGGGTACTGGTGATCCCGCTGGAGGCCAACGCCGCCGCCACCATCCTGCATGCCTGGTTCCCGAACGTGGCGATCTGGGCCTTCACCCTGGTGATTACTTTGCTGCTGACGGTGACCAACCTGTTCAGCGTGAAGAACTACGGTGAGTTCGAGTTCTGGTTCGCCCTGGTTAAAGTCGTGGCGATCATCGGTTTCATCGGCCTCGGTATTCTGGCGATTTTCGGCTTCTTGCCGACCAGCCAGGTCAGCGGCGTTTCGCACCTGTTCGACACCCAGGGCTTCCTGCCAAACGGTATGGGCGCCGTATTGGGCGCGATCTTGACGACCATGTTCTCCTTCATGGGCACCGAGATCGTGACCATCGCGGCCGCCGAATCGAAGAACCCTGGCCAGCAAATCTCCAAGGCCACCAACTCGGTGATCTGGCGGATCGGCTTGTTCTACCTTGTGTCGATCTTCATCGTCGTGGCCCTGGTGCCATGGAATGACCCGGTGCTGGCCGCTGTCGGTTCCTACCAGACCGTGCTTGAACGCATGGGCATCCCGAACGCCAAGTTGATCGTCGACATCGTGGTTCTGGTTGCTGTAACCAGTTGCCTGAACTCGGCGCTGTACACCGCGTCGCGGATGATGTTCTCCCTGGGCAAACGCGGTGATGCACCGGCCGTTTCCCAGCGCACCAACAAGAGCGGCACGCCTTACTGGGCCGTGATCCTGTCCACCGCCGCTGCATTCCTGGCCGTGTTCGCCAACTATGTCGCGCCGGCTGCGGTGTTCGACTTCCTGCTGGCCACCTCCGGCGCCATCGCGCTGCTGGTGTACCTGGTGATCGCGATCTCGCAACTGCGTATGCGCAAGCAGCGCATGGCACGCGGCGAGAAAATCGCCTTCAGCATGTGGCTGTTCCCGGGCCTGACCTACGCGGTGATCGTCTTCATCGTCGCGGCCCTGACCATCATGCTGTTCCAGGAAGCCCACCGCGTGGAAATCCTCGCGACCGGGTTCCTGAGTTTGCTGGTGGTGGCGGTCGGCTTGTTCGTCGCCCGTCGTCGCAAGCAGCAGAAGCTGGGTGCGGTGGTGCTGAGCTGATTCACACCGCGTCATGCAAAACGGCCGCTGTCAGTGATGACAAGCGGCCGTTTTTGTTTCCACTCAAAAGCTGATTATTCGGCCTTTTCTTCCTGCGCATCCAGGGATTCGCGATAGCTGTCCAGCGCGGTGCCGAAGTCGGTGATGAATTGCGGATCGGTCAGCCAGGCCTGGGCGGTGTCGCGGTCCATGCCGTCGGCCCACATGCGGTAGTCGATCAGCATGTCGGCGGCCAGGTGGGTGGCGGCCATGGCTTCGTTGTCGGCGTTTTCCATGTCCAGCAGTTCTGGATGGTCGCTGATGATGTCGGCGAGGTTCGTCAGCAGGGTCAGCAGCATGTCGTTGCGGCCGATGGCTTCGGCGTCGCGCATTTTGCTGAACATCGCCAGGGTGTATTCCGGGATCGGCTCGCCGATGTCGCCCAGGTCATCGTCCAGTTCGGCGGGTTTGCGGCCGTGGATGTTGATTTGCCTGGCTTTGAGCTTGGCGCGTTTGGCGCGTTTCTGTTGCTTGTTCAGGGAGGCCATTAATTTCAGTTCGCTTTCGGTTGTGTTTGGGCCGCGATGGCGTCGGACGCCGCCACGTAGTCAGCCTGGAAGGCCGGGGATTCGATCCACGCCAGGGCGCCGGCTTCGTCCGCTTCGGTGGACCACTGACGGTATTCAATCAACGCCGCGAGGATGAAGTCCATCGCACCTTCTTCGCCTTCCTGTTCGTACACCAGGGTCAGCAACGGGTCTTCGAGGAAGGCCGCGCACATGGCTTGCTGACTGATTTTTTCGGCGTCGATCATGGTCTTGAACAGCTCGGTCAGGTCCACCGATTCAAAGTCGATGCGGTCATCGTTCGGGTCCAGCTCGACCGGCGCAGCGGCCCGTTGGGTGCGGTTCTGCTTGGCCTTGGCTTTGGCGCGGGTGGCGCGTTTTTGCTGCTTGTTGGCGGAGGCCATGAGCGTCGTTCCGTATTTCGTTGAGAGGGCAGGTCGCTCAGCTGCGGGGCACTCGCCGCCCGGGGGTATCGGGGGCCAGTTCGCCGGTTTGCAGCCAGGACAATGCAATGGGCCATAGTGTGGCTTGGTATGGGCTACGAAAAAAGGCGAAATGTCCGACTTCTGCTTCGCCGATGTCTTTCGGCTCGATTCGCAGATGGGTGGTCGTGCCGCCAGTGAAGTAGCCGAGCAGCCGTTCGATGGCCGGGAGGGTGCCGTAAGGATCGTCGCTGATGCTGATGGCCAGGATTTTCGCGCTGACGTTGGCGAACGGTAGCCGGCCGTGCTTGGCGTGGAGCAGGCGGCCGCTGGGGCGCTTCTCGTAACGGTCGGTGGGCGTGCTCCAGTCGCGAACGACGCCGGCGGGTGTGTCCTCCAGCCAGCCAAGACGTTTGCCGGGGAAGTAACCGCAGAACATCGTCACCAACGGCATCACCAGATGCCACTTGCCAAACATCCGCCAGCGGTGGGCCGGCGCGTAGTCGCGCCAGTAAGCGAATTGCGCCCCGACGGTCACCAGATGCCGGATCAGGTGCCCAGAGGCTCCCAGCCCCGCCGCACAGCCGCCGAAGCTGTGACCGACCACGTCGATCGGCTGGCCGGGGAAATCACGCTGAGCGCGCTTGAGCATCGCCTCAAAGTCTAGAGCGCCCCAGTCGGACCATGTAGCGTCGAGTCCTTTCAGTGAGGCGGGCCGTGATTCGCCGATGCCGCGGTAGTCGAAGGTGATGACGTCGAAGTTGTTTGCGGACAGGTAATCCGCGAAGCGCGAATAGTGGCGACACCGGACCGAGGTGGCGGCGTTGATGATCACCACCGGGCGGTTCGCGTCCGGTTGGGCATGCCGCCAAGTGAAGCCGCCGAGGATGAAGCCGTCTGCGGCGGGTTCCTTGAACGGTTCGCCGGACACGGAGGTTCCCGGTGGCAGTTCAATTTGAGTGGATGCCGGTGAAGGCGTGTCCTGCAAATTCATCGACTTCGAACCTTTGCGGGTGGCCGCCAACGATAGTCTTCGCGCAGCTCATGAACAATCCTGTGTTTGCTGTGTGAGTAATCGCTCCTCAAGTGCTGCCTGCTCTCGATCCAGCTCCGCTCGCAACTCCTCCTCGCTCGGCAGCACCAGTTTGTACTTGCTGGCGAACAGTTGTTCGTTGTCTTGCAGCACCGAGTAGCGCACCACTGACTCATTTTTTTGTGCGCAAAGAATGATGCCAACGGTCGGCCCGTCCTCATCGCTGCGCTTGAGGTCGTCATACATGCGCACATACATGTCCATTTGCCCGACATCCTGATGGGTCAGTTCCCCGCGCTTGAGATCGAAGATGACAAAGCATTTGAGCAGGTAGTTGTAGAACACCAGATCGATGTAGAAGTCTCTGCCCTCTGTGCTTATGCGTTGCTGACGGGCGACAAAGGCAAAGCCTTTGCCCAGTTCAAGCAGGAAGCCCTGGAGTTGCTCGATGAGTGCTTGTTCAAGTTCGGTTTCCAGAACGAGGCCTGCATTGGGCAGGCCGAGGAATTCCAGCATCACGGGATCGCGGATGAATTCCCGAGGGCTTTCGAGCATTGCATGGATGTTGGTGGCGGCTTCGGCCATGACGACGGACTTGTCCCGACTCATCAGCAGGCGCTGGTAGTAGAGGGTGTTGATCTGGCGTTCCAGGGCGCGGCTTGACCAGTTCTGGCTGGCGGCTTCGTCCATGTACCACTGGCGGGCGTTGTCGCTGTCGACGCGTAGCAGTCGGCGGTAGTGGGTCCAGCTCAATTCGGAACGCAGTGCGTTCCAATTTGGAAACGTCTGATAAAAGTCCCGCATATATCTCAAATTACGGTCATCAAAGCCTTTCCCAAATTTCGCAGTCAGATCCTTGGCCAGCGTGGCCAGCAATTGCTTGCCATACACCGCCCTTCGAGCGCCTTCCTGCTCGAACTCCACAATATGCCGCCCAATCTGCCAACAGGTTTGTACCTGAGCCGTATCAACCGCTCTCAATACTTTCTGCCGCGCCTGGCGAATCAGCTCGCCGAGGTTTCCAAGCAGTGAAGCGAGTTGGGGGTCTTGAGTGTTGTCGGGTTTGAGGTCGCTCATGAAATCTTCCGCAGTTGGATGAACTGACGGAAAAGAATGCCAACGATGCGTTGTTCAGCGATGCCGGGCGCGGCTGACAGATCGGAAGGAAATACCAGATTTGTTTTGAGGGATCGAGCCGATGCCTCCTGAGGTATTCGGAATACAGCCTGTAGTCCGATTCGCAGTGACCTCAAGTCCCAATCAATCTAAAACTCGGGCACGCCTCCAGAAATCTAATGAGGGTAACGATTGGGCTCTCCGGAGCCCGGGAGTCGCCCTCATGAAACGCATCCATTCACTCTTATTGCCACTCGCCGCCCTCGGCGTATTGATGTTCCCGGTCCTGTTGCATGCCGCCAGCCTTGATCCGATCGACAGCTCGGGCGTGCAAGTCCAGCCGCAACAGCAGAACGGGATCACCTACCTTTCCGGTGGTGTCGGCGAGGACGAGTCAAAAGCCATTCAGCAAGCCAAGGGTTACAACCTGCACATGACGTTCTCTGTCGGCGTGGATAACAAATACATTCCCGATGTGGAGGTGGTTATCCAGAATGCCCAGGGGCAAACGGTGCTGACCCTGAGTCAGGCGGGGCCTCTGGTTTACGTCCAGTTGCCCGCCGGCAAGTACACCGTCGTTGCGACGCGCTAACGACATCAGAGAAAATCCCGGTAGTTGCCCGCTGCGCCATGAACGTAGCTATAGGAGGAGGGGTCATGAACTGCCCCAGGCTCTTCTGCCCATCTTTGCTAAGAGACGAGACAAAGGCTTTTCCATTTTGGTGTGCAAACTGGGTGATTGGCATCGTTTTCTACGTAAAGAGAGAGAGTGGTCTGCTACGAGTCGGCTTCTAAGTCGCAACGGAATTTTGCCTTCTTTCACCCTCTCTCAGGGAAAGTTTTCGCATTTTTTGCGACCGAGCGTCAGGCGGTCCGCGCATACCGCGTGACTTCTAAGTATCTGGAGTGCGGGGCGGTAGAGAGCGCTTGGAGGCCCTGTGGCGTGCCTGGGAGAGCGAAAGGGCTGCGTTGGGACGGACTGTATTGCCGACGCCTCAGCTTGTCTGAGGGAGGCTCTCAATCTGACAATTTAAATCAGATTAAAACTATTCAGTTCTGGGGTCGGTACCGAAAGTCCGTTGGACTGCTTTCAATCACACTGCCGAAGCGTCTTGGTCCAGAAATGGTCCAGCGACCATAAAATCGCAGGCAATAAAAAACCCCAAGGACACATTGTTCCTTGGGGTTTCTCGGTATTTTGGTGCCAGAGACAGAATCGAACCAATGCCTATGAGGCTTGCAGGCTATGGTTCTATCCGGTTTGAATCTCGCATATGCCCCCAAATCTGCCCCCAAACGTTAAGTTAACCTCAACTGCGGCAAGGGCCTTGGCTTCTCATGCGTTACGCCTCCCAGGCGGCGCACCACTATGTCCCGAAGGACCTTCGGGCGGCCATCGCCGCCGACTAAAAAGGGGAACCCCTCCCTTTCAAGCCATCTGAGTTGGGCTTTTGGTTTTTGATAGCCGGTCAGTTCGGCAACTTCTGCGGCGTTTAATAAAAACGAATCGTTCATGACCGGTCTTCGGCGTAGATCGATGCCGAAATGATTACGCCACCCCATGCACGGTGGCCAATGCAGATCGGGATTATGTTCCCGCTGGCCGTGGTGTTCTTGGCGCTTCCGAAAGCATATGAAGCGGCGTTTTCAGGGGCGGAGCTCTGTTTCAGGCCTGGCACTTGTGGGCTGAGCATTTGAATCACGCCGCCGGCGGTTAGAGCGATACCAGGTGCAAGGGTTGCGCCGTTCGTGATCGAGCTCATGGCGATCAGCACTACTCCAAGTACGGTTTGTAGGATGCCCGCCCGCTTAGCGCCGGAGATCACCGGCACGATTCTGATTTCCCGGGTACCGCCTTTTGCCCAATCGTCTTCGCCTGAGTTCTTTCTGTTTCGAAAAATGGCGAAACGCAGTCCAAGTCTACCAAGGCGTGCGATCTCCTCGGCGAAGCCATCGACCGTGTTTTTGAGTGCCTTAAATCCTTCCCAGGCACACCCGCTGTCGAGCTGGTAATCCTTGAAGCGAAAGAATTTGCGCGCCAGAGAGCCTGACAAGTAGATCCGAGTCATTGGCGAGTAGTGCGCTGCTGTGGCTGCCATGGTCAGGCCCTCGATGCGGTGGGTTTAGGAGGTTCGGCGCCGATCAGTTCGGCCAGGATGGTGCGAGCGGCTACCGCGTCCCTTCGAATATCTAGCTCGCGATTTGGGTTTGGGTTCCAGGCTGCACAGTGGATTGATGCGTCGACGCGGGCGCACTTGCGCTCGGGCGTTGCCTTCCAAAGATCGGCGGCAATTCTTGCCTCGTCTTCTGTGAAATATGGGCCGTCAAAAATCTCCCGGCCGCCCTTCACGATGTCGCTGACACCCCAAACTTTGTAACCGCCCACCGTGCCCGGGTGGTCTTCGAAATCAGTGGACCTGCAGGCTTCGGCGAATCTTTCTTGATGGGTCATATTCGACTCCAATTTTCAAAATCTAATTTTGACGGTGCAAAAAAACGGCTCGGGCGCGGTCTAGAAGCGTAAAGCCCCAGACTATTGACCCGCCCCCACCCATTGAGCCTGCCTATATGCACCATTCCGGTGCCTTCGGTGAGATTCGTTCTCGTTTGTGGTGGTGTTGAACCGGCCAAGCGTGCATCGAGCGTCTGGTCGTCCCGTCGCTGACTGTTGAAAAAAAGGCCCGCACCGATTGATCGGGCGAGCCTTGTCGTGTCCTCTGACCTATCAGCCGCCGGCCGGTGGTGTGATATCCACGGACCGCACAGCACCAGTGGAGAACACAGCCAGGCCGGCCCTCAGCTCGGCCAGCAGGGTGACCATGTTGCTGGTGAAGTTGTTGGCGTCCTCGCGGCTGAGCATCAGCGTGGGCTGTTCGCGGTCGAGCATAGCCACCTGCGAGGTGTCCAGGAGGAGGACGGTGCCGGCCGGCATCGAGCCGGAGGTTATCAGGGGAGCGCCCCACAACACCGGTGGCGCTGGATCGCGCGGGGAGCCCAGGACGTACTGACCGTCAGCATCGCGCTCGCTGGAGATGTTGAACCAGTCGTTCGGGTTCATGATGATCAGACGTGCTTGCCAGCCGCTGGTCTTCATGGCCGTCACCGCCTGGCCTATTGCGTCGACCGGCAACAAGGTGCCGACGACGACATGAGGTACTGCGTAGCCAATCAGGCCTTTGATCTTGCCTTTGCCGCCTGGGCCGGCGATCAAGCGAGCCTCCAGCTTTTCGAGCAGGCCATAGTTCAGCAGGTTGCCGATCTGCTGGCCCAGGGCCGGGGTGTCGTCCAGCACTTGCTTGGAAGCCCTGGTGAAGTGGGCAACCGTGGCGATGTTGGCGGTTTCCAGCTCAGCATCGATGTTGCTCTGTGCCTTCTGCTGACCTTCCTCCTCCTGCTCCGTCGCGTTGTTGGTGTAATCCTTGAGCTGCATGTACTCGAAGGTGCTGGAGGTTGCCGGGAGGGATGGCAGGTAGTCCAGCAGGGATAGGTCTCGGCGTGGATCGTTGTGCAGGCCGGGTTGGCGTTGGGCCGTAGCCGAGTAGCTGGTGGAGCCGGTGATGCCCTGGCCTGCGTTGGTAAGGGCTTTGATGCTGATGCTGTCAACCGTTACTCGGCCGGTGGTTGGGCCGCCCGATTTCAAAGCGGCGAACTGGCTGGACTTGGTGAACTCCTCAGCCATCTTGCCCACCGCGTCAGTGCCACCCGCGGGGGCGTCACCGCCGCGGCGCTGGCCTTTCTGCTCCAGGTCCTGCAGGCGGTCTTTCAGGGCGGTGATTTCTTTGACGGCGTTCTCGCTGAAGTTCTTGATTTCAACGTCGCGATCCTGGAGCTCTTTGAGGAGGAGCTCGCCAACTTGATCGTTGCTCCCGCCGGCTTTGGTGCGGAGTTCGCGGCGGGCGTTGTTGCTCATAGCGTTAATCATAATGATGACCTTTATTTCCGGAATGGAGGACGCGCTTTGTCCACGCTGGGTGCGTGACTCTTGCGCTGTTGCTTGCTTTCGCGTCCCGCCGGACTCACTCCGGATCTGGCCTCATCAGTCATCGCGCAGCCTCGCGCCGTCGATGATTTCAAAGTTGTCGCTTCGGTGGCCACGGGCCTTACCGACAAGCCAATTCTATCTGCCCAGCGGGTGAGCGCAAGCCGAAAGCGGAGACGCCAGGGCAGAAGGCGACGAATTACGTGATCTGGAACAAGTCCGGTGAACTGCATGGACAGGGATCGAGGTACGCCGGCTGATCGCAGGTAGCGCTCCATAGCGCGACGCTGTGGTATGTCTCTTTTCATAAAATCTCCTGGTGCGGAAAAACGGTTTTCCCCAAATGACTGCGCGATAAAACGCCTCGGGCGCGGTCTAGGTCGAGAAGTGCCCAGACTCTTGCACCGCCCCCTGTGGTTCGGGTGCTGCGGGCAACCCCATCTCCTGGGCGATCACGTCAGCCTTGATGCCGCGATCGAGGGCACGCTGAGCATCACGCACCATCGTCCTGGTCGCCTGCTCCTCAAGCCTGCTGGCCATGATCGAAGCCTTACGGGCAATCCCTGCAGCAAGAGCACGAGGGAATGGCGCACGCGGCGGCCTGCTGTAGTCGTTCTTTGTCATTTCAAACCTCCATAATCACAATTTGTGGATGCGGGGTGCAGGACCCGCACCCCGTGGCCTGTAGCGGAATACGTGAATCTTGGAATCTAACGCCCGTCTGATCGGGATCAGGTCAGAAGGCATTCCTGTCTAACTTCTATTCCTCGCGGCTGGTGGATCCTTACCCGGCCTGCACGCCATACGCCCCGTGGCCTGTAGCGATAAGCGCTTGCACGCCCATCAAAAGCGGGTCAATCCAGCAATGGCGCAGATCTGCTCCATCGAGATGTGAGCGAATGTGCTCACATCTCCTCGTGATGAGGTGTCGTTTTCAGGAACGACCCCCGCCGCGCTAACAGAGAAGTAACGGTGCTGGCGTTACTTGTTCGTTACCCGGCACCAGCATCGAGATGTGTCCAAATTTGGATGCATCTACCCCCGCATGATCTGCACCCCGCATCTGGCTCAGATTTGAGCCGTCACGACAGGTCAGCGGTAGGCCATCGCCACCGCACCACCTCCAGTGCCTCAGCGCGTGTCATCGGCTCCCCGATCATCGTGCAGAGAGGCTTGCTGTCGAGCATCACCTGCCAGTGGCAGCGCCGCTCAATACCGTCATTCGATGCCAGTTCCGCCAGCAGCTCGAGGCGGTGGTTTTTGATGTAGGCCCGCACCTGGTCATTGAGCTTGCTTGCCGGCGATACTCGGACACGCTTCCCGCTCAATTTCGCGACAAACCCCAGGTTGAGCAGGTAGGCGAGGGCGGCCATCAGACTTCCTCCGCGTCGTCTTCTGCAAAGCTTGGCATTGGTGCCCCATCACCAGATTTCTCCCATTCGTGCCCTTTTTTTCCATTCGTGCCCATGTCCAAGGCTGGGCACGAGTCAGGGCACGAGGGCACGAGTGGAGGAAATGCCGAGTAAGGGCCGGTTGCCTGTGGCAGAGACCAGAGGGTTTTAATCTCCTTTCCGAAACCCTCGCGTGCTGTCACTACTGACAGTTTTTCGCGAGCGGTCCGGGTCTGCTTCGCGCTGTATCCGTTTTCCGCCATCAAGCTTTTCACTTGCTTGCCGGTCATCGGCCCGTCCTTGAGGATTCGCTTCAGGGCCTCTGACGGATCATCGTCATCCATGCGCGTGTCATCGTCCGAGCCTTCCACGTCGCCTAGGATCTCTCGCGCTGAGCCCTCGATCAGATCGCCCCAGGCAACATGCGTCGTCTCGATCTCCCCAGGAATGGTGCACGGCTCGATCGTGTACGAGACGCCGCCCTCGTCGGTGCCGATGTTGGATTTCGCCCGCGCCAGCACCCGGGCGTCAGAGTCTTGCTGCTTGGCGGCAACCAGTACCGTCCTGGCGAGCGCTGAGAAGGCTTGCGAGCCGATCACCCGATCTGCCGGCGATGAACCGGCCCCGCCCTTGGCAAAGTGGCTGATACCGACGACAGCGCAGAGATTGGCCTCGGCAAAGTCCACCACGCCCTGCAGGCCGCGCCGAACATCATTGGCCTTGTGCATATCCCCCTTCACAGCGCTGACCACGGGATCGAGCATCAGCAGCGACACGCCGCCCAGCTCGCGCACCGTGTCGCGCAGCAACCCAATATCGTTTGACGGGTCGAAAGGATCGGCCTCGCCCTGGGCATTGATACGACCCTGGATGATGTGGACGCGGGACAGATCGGCGCCGGCGGCGATCAGGCGCGGTACCAGTGTGTCGGCCGGATCGTCCTCGCTCGACCAGATGAGCGCATTGCCGCGCTCCTGGCAGAGTTCGCCGTCTGGCCACCGCCCGCCGGTGGTGATGGTTGCGATAAGGCTGATGAGTAGCGTGGTTTTCCCAGTGCCGCCCGCGCCAGCGAGGATGTGCAGCTTCCCCTTTGCCAACCAGCCAGGCCACAGCCAACGAATGGCCAGAGGCTTGATGTCTGCGGCGCTTACAGCGTTCACCTTCCAAACCGCTGGGGTGGTGGGCACCGCCTTCAGCCCAAGCGCCTGGAGTGGGTCCGTTGCATCGGTCCACTGCTCTGCAAATCGATCCTTGTTCATTTGACCCCCAGGCGCTGCTTGGCGAGGTTGAAGCGCTGCAGGTCGTCGCCTTCCAGCGCTCCCTTGTCGAGCAGGGCCTTCCCGATCAGGTATACGGCTCGCTCGTGCTTAACGGCGGCGGCACTGGGCCCGCGTCGGGCGGTGGAAGAGCCTGGAAACAGATCCCGGAACTCCAGGCCTATGGCCGTCAAAATGCTTTGCGTGGTGCAACCGGCCCAGCACTTGAGCAGAACTGTTCCCTTCGAAGTTTCGGTAATTGCCAAGCTCGGGTTCTTGTCGTCATGCGCCGGACAGCACGCTTTCCACTTGTTGGCGCCAGCCGGTTTAACTTTGTCGAGGCAACTAAGCACTTTATCCAGGCAAGCCGATCCCGCCGGCGCAAGTGCGCCGTTTTGAATATTCATATTCAGTTCCTCGTGGAGGCTGTTTTTTCTGCCTGGTCAACAAGCTTGTTTAATTCATCTGCACGGCACATAAGTTCATTACCGATCAGACCAAGCCCCGACATAATTCCGCAAACGACATAGCCATTAAAGGCTTTTTCCAGAAGCTCTGGTTCTTCTGCGCCCATCGTGGTTATAAGTTGCGCAAGTGCTGAAACGAAATAACCGGAATCGTGCATAGCCTCCGCTTCGTTTCTAAGACGTGCGGCGGGAATATAAACTTTGCTCACTGGACACCCCCGACGTTTACGGCAGCATGAGCAGCGCCCGTGTAACGATGTGGCCAGAGGAAGTTACGACTGTCGAACATGATAGATTCAAGACGACGCTCAATCTCAGTAGCTACCGGATTATTGAAACCGCCAAGTTCCGGAATGACGTGACCCATGAGGATTGAGTAAAGCTCTTTGAATGTGGCGCGAGCATCATTCATTCGAGCCATGTCTTCGGGGCTGATGAGTACTTCGCGTACTACGTCGCCTTCAAGCAGCAAAATAGCCGGGAGGTTGTTCATTGGTCACCCCCTTGGCATTCAAGGGTGCGGGCCTGGGCCATGTGGTGGTTGTAACGTTTCAAGCGGACGGATAGGGACGAGTTCGCGCGGAGGGCGCTCAGTGCCATACGGCGGTGAGCAAGTGCGCGAATTTTGGACGGAATGAGGGTGGTCATCGGTGTAGCTCCCATTGTTGAGGAGCTGCCACGTTCGTTACCAAGCGAATGGGTGGCAGCTGTACGCAGGTTGGTAAACCGGGACAATAGGAACCCGGCAGACCCGAAGGTCTCCCGCGCACAGCCACCATAAACTGGACGTGCGGGCACAAAAAAAGCGCCTGCAATCGTAATGGGGGCGCCTGTGCGCCTATTGTTCAACGGGTTACCAAGCCCGGTCGCTGAATTTGCAGCGACGGGCAAACCATACCGAGGACCACGATTGCTTGCAACCGAATCTATCGACCGTCTGTCGCCAATCTTGAGGGTTCTTTTTTCATTCATGCCCATTCGAGCCCCATTCGTGCCGGAGAAAAAACTAGGGCACGAATGGGAAAAAAGGGCACGAATGGAGGAGAGGGCATCCATCACGCAACCTCGGAGCGGCATTCAGCAATGCGCTCGTCGCACCAGGTAAGCACCTCGGATTCGATCCAAACGACGCTCTTGGGACCGAGGGTGACCTGCTTGGGGAATTTGCCTGCGGCGACACGGCGGTATATCTCGGTGCAGGAAAGGCCGGTGATCGACTCTACTTCCTGGCGCTTGATAAACCGGCGGACTGGTGCGGTGGTGTTGGTAGCGTTTGCCATCGTCTGCGCCTCCTGGGGCGGTATGGGTAACTGACGATGGCAATGCTGTAGGGGAGAGGGCAGAGAGTCATTGCAAATGAAAAAAGCGGTTTTGCAATTGCAATTTATTGGCTCAGTCTTGGGATGCGGCACGCAGCTTGGAAAGCTCGGAGTTCGAGTCACTGAAGTGCTTTTGCAGTGAGCTCTCGCTAAGCCCGCGAATACCCTTATTTCGTTCAAGTATCGACTCTATAAGGGATGACTGGGTGTGAACTTTTCGCTGGCTTGTGGCGGCCTCTAGGAGTGCAGCAACTGTTATTCTTAGTGATGGTGGTAGTGTCTCTTTGGCAATATCTACTGTGGGTTTTGTAATTGAAGGTGTTTCATTTGGCGCGAAGTTGTAAATGATGTGCTCAACGGCTATGCAGTGTTCATTTACCATTACTTCAATTGGGGGTTTCTCTGGTATTGAGTCCGTGTTTGCTTGTTTTGCAAGTGTGTATATGTCGGCAGTGACTGCCAGGACCTTTGTGTTTTCTTCGTCAAACTCATCAAAAGGGGATAGGTATTCATCTGTTTCACTATCCCTTATTGCATACAGCCCTCCGTTTTCATCACGCAAAGCGTAACAAGCATGCGACGATATGTAAGCCGTATCACAAGGAAGATGTATTCCAAGGCAAACTCCGGCAACTTCATCGCTTTCCATAAAATAACGCCCATCACTTGCATGTAACTCGAAAAGTTCGTCATCGAGAGCAGGCTTAAGTTTTATTAACTCCCCATGGCACGGGCGGAATAACCTCAGCCACCCATCTTCATATAAAGACAGTACGCGGCCTACATCCACGGTCTCACCAATTAAGTCTGATAGCAGTTTTGCCGACTGAGCTATTGGTAAATAGGTCTTGAATTTGCTGAGCTTGCTCACTTGGCCGCACTCCGAATAGAAACCACATTCGCGCCGGAACACAGCGCGTCGATTGAGTCAGCCCATGCCTGCATCATCCCGCGGCGCTGCTCCAGGTAGTTGGCGTGGTTGTAGGTGTCGCGGATGCCGTCGCTGTCGCCGTGGGCGAGCTGTCGCTCGATCCAGTCCTTGTTGTAGCCACGCCCGTTCAGCTCGGTTGAGAGAAGGTGCCGGAACCCGTGGCCGGTCTGGCGGTTCTCGTAGCCCATGATGCGCAGCGCCTTGTTCACGGTGTTCTCGCTCATCGGGCGATCTGGGTTCTGCTGGCCAGCGAAGACTAGCGGGTATTCCCCGGTGATCGGCATGATCTGGCGCAGGATCTCCACGGCCTGGCTTGGCAGTGGCACGACGTGCGGCCGGCGAGCCTTCATCCGCTCTTTCGGGATTGTCCAGGTGGCAGCGTCCAGATCGAACTCGGACCAGGGCGCCGCGCGCAGCTCCCCAGGCCGCACCGCTGTGAGCACCAGCAGACGGATGGCGTAACGGGTCAGTGTGTTGATGTTGGCGCTGTCGCACTTGGTCAGCAGCTCAGGCAGTTCAGATAGTGCGACGTGAGGGTGATGGCGGGGCGCTCGTGCGGGCGCGGCCACCACGTCCAGGTCAGTGGCTGGATTCGTCTCTACGACACCCTTGGCCAGGCCATAGCGGAATATCTGGTGTAGCCATTGGCGGATCTTGCCGGCGGCGTTGAGCGTGCCTCGGGCCTCGACCTTGCGCACCAGCTCCACCAGGTCGGGCCGGGTGATGTCTTTGAGCGTGCGCGAGCCAATGCCCGGGATCAAATCATTCTCCAGGTACAGCTTGGCCTTGTAGGTGGTGCTCTCTGCCCAGCGCGGTGCGTTATAGGCGAACCACTCTCGCGCCAGCGTCTCGAACGTCAGCCCTTCGACCTTCTGCGCCTGCCTGGTGGATTTGCGCTCCTGGGCGGGGTCTTTGCCCTCGGAAATCAACTGACGCGCCTCAGATCGCTTACGGCGAGCCTGTAGCAATGTCACTTCCGGGTAGGAGCCGAACGCCAGGCGATTCTCTTTGCCGAGGTGCCGGTACTTGAGGCGCCAGAGCTTTGAGCCGGTGGGCATCACTTCGAGATACAAGCCTTCGCCGTCAGCGAGCTTGTAGGGCTTCTCCCGGGGCTTGGCAGCCTTGAGGGCGGAATCGGTCAGGGGCGCGACTTTCAGGGCCATGGAGCACCATTTTGGGGGCATGCGAGATGACCGAACCGGTCATGCCCCCAACTCTGCCCCCAAAACTCTGGGCTGGCAAGGTTGGTTTGGGAAATCATGGACAACAAAAAGCCCGCACTGGGCGGGCTTCTTGTGGGCTTTCGGGTGGTTTTGGCACCACCTGAAATCAATTAGTGGTGCCCAGAGACGGAATCGAACCGCCGACACGGGGATTTTCAATCCCCTGCTCTACCGACTGAGCTATCTGGGCAACGGGGCGCATTAAACTGGTTTTTCAGGGGGTCGTCAAGAAAGTTTTCAAAAAAATTTTAATTATTACCGTCGCTTACGTTCCGACCCCCGAATAATCGGGATTATTCCGCTGGCGGAACGTAGCCGTCAGCCTTGGCGTATTCCTCGCCGGAAAAGAACTTGTCCATCTCGCCTTGCAGATATTTGCGATCTTCGGCGTTCATCATGTTCAGGCGTTTTTCGTTGATCAGCAGGGTCTGGTGTTTCTGCCAGTCGGCCCAGGCCTTGGCCGAGACGTGGTCAAAAATGTCCTGGCCTTTTGCGCCGGGGAACGGGGCACGTTCCAGGGCGGGCAATTCTTCTTTGTACTTGCGGCACATGATGGTGCGGGTCATGACGACTCTCCTGCGTTCAATACGGCAGCCGCGCGTTCGAGCAAGGTTTTGACCGGGGCGGCAAGGCCCAGGCGCGGCGGGGTGGCGAGGTTATACCAGAGCCAGTCGGCCTCGGCCACGTGATGGCCGGCCTCCTGGACCTGGACCAGCCAGGGTTCGATGGACAACTGAAAATGGCTGAAGGTGTGCACCAGGCTCGGCAGCGCCTGTTGGCTGCCCAGTTCCAGCGAATGCTGCGTGGCCAGGTGTTGCAGGTCCTCGAGGTCGTCGAGTTCCGGCAAGCTCCACAAACCGCCCCACAGGCCCGTGGATGGCCGACGGTAAAGCAGAATCGCGCCTTCGCCGTTGGCGAGCATCGGCATCAGCGTGCGCTTCTGGGGCACGGCTTTGCGCGGCTTGGGGATCGGGTAGCGGGTTTCCAGGCCGAGCATGTGCGCTTCGCAGCCCTTTTCCAGCGGGCAGAGCAGGCAGCTCGGTTTGCTGCGGGTGCAGAGCGTGGCGCCCAGATCCATCATCGCCTGGGTGTAGGCGTTGACCCGGTCATGCGGCGTAAAGCGCTCAGCGTTCGCCCAGAGCTGTTTGGCGACCTTCGGCTCGCCCGGATAACCCTCTTGCGCGGTAAAGCGCGCCAGCACCCGTTTAACGTTGCCGTCGAGGATCGGCGCGCGCAGGCCCATGCTCAGGCTGGCGATGGCGCCGGCCGTGGACAAGCCGATGCCCGGCAGTTCAACCAGCTTCTCGACATCCCGTGGAAACTCGCCGCCGTATTCAGTGACGACGATCTTCGCGGTCTTCTGCAGATTGCGTGCCCGGGTGTAATAACCCAGACCCGTCCACAAGTGCAGCACTTCGTCTTCCGGCGCGGCGGCCAGGGCTTCGACCGTTGGCAGCGAAGCCATGAAACGGTCGAAGTAGTTCAGCACGGTGCTGACCTGGGTCTGCTGCAACATGATTTCCGAGACCCACACCCGATACGGGGTGATGCCTTGTTGCCAAGGCAGGTCGTGGCGGCCGTGGCGGTCGTACCAGTCCAGCACCGCCGATGAAAACTGCTCGGCTCTCATCGCTTGAACAGCCCCTTCAATGCGTTTTTCAGTTCTGGGCTGACTTTGTCGCCGAGCTTCTCGTCGATTTTGTCACTGAGTTTGTCGCCCGCCAGTTTGGCCGCGACCTGACCCATGCGTTCGTTATCCAGTCGGCAAGCCTTTGCGCCCAGTTCCAGCGGGCCACGGCAGCGCAGCGGCCACTCGATGCCGACGAACTTGTCGCCGACCTGGCAGGCCGGGTCCGGTATGGCGCTGGTGTCGCCTTCGACGATGATGCCGACGCGATAGTCCATGCCCAGCACCCGCAGATCGACGTCGCCGTCACCGTTGACGGTCATGCCCGGGATGCGCACTTTCATGTCCGGATTGCTGGCCACGCCGTTGCGCAAGGTCAGGTTGCCCTTGAGTTCCTGGAACGGCGTGTCCTTGCCCCTTGGCTCGCCGCTGAGGGTTTTACGATTCAGGGTGGCGATGCCTTTGCACAGTTGCTGCTCGAGGTTGGCATTGAGCAGTACGCCGTTGTTGATAACGAAACTGGCGTTACCGTTGAGGCTTTCGATCAGGGCTTTCTGACTGTTGCCGGTGCCGGTCAGTGCACTGGTGAGCGTCACCAGACCTTTGACCGGTGGATTTTTGCCCTGGCTTTCAAGGATTTTTTCCACTGGTACTTTGGTGATGTGGGTTTGCAGGCTCAGCGCCGGCACTTGTTGGCGCACATCGAGGGTGCCCTTGGCTTCGAAGTTGCCGTTGTACAAGTCGCCGCGCAGGTTCTCCAGGGTCAGCAGGCCGCCCTGGCCGTTGGCCTTGAGCGCGGCGTTCTGGATCGGCAGTTTGTCGAGGGTCAACTGGCCGAAGGTCAGGTCGGCATCCACGTCGAGTTTGGCCAGGCGTTCCACCGGCAACAGGCGTTCGGTGCTCCAGGCGCCTTTGGTCGGCGACGGTGGCAACGGCGTGGTGCCTGCGCCGGCCATGGCGTCGGCCTCGGTGCTGGCCACTTCAGCCTGGCGCACTTGCGTGGCGCTGTTGGCTTCGGCGGATTTTGGCGGCAGGTAGCGATCGACGTTGAAGGTGTCAGCCTTGAGGATTGCGCGCAGCGATTGCTTGGCGAAATCCTCGACGGCGATCCGGCCACTGAAGCTGCTGTCGTCGACTTTCAGGTTGATGTTGTCCAGGGACAGGCTGGTGGGCGTCCCCGCGACACGGCTGACCAACTCGACTTTGCTCAGGCTGCCCTCGGCCATGGCCGGGAGTTTCTGGCCGATGCTGTCGACGAATTTGGCCAGGTCGAACTGGGCAATCGACAGTCCGCCGCTGATTTGCGGGGTCTTGTCGAGGTCATTGACCTTCAGTTCCCCCAAGGCGCGCAACTGGTTGGCGGAGATCTTGATGCCGGTCCATTCGGCGATGTTCGCTGCTTTATCCAGCAATACCTGACCCTGTGCGGCGAAGGTCATGGTTTTGCCTTGCAGTGGGTCGCCGGTCACTTCGCCGGACAGTTTCATGTCTTCGAACTGGTAACGCTGGAGGGCGCGGGCGATGCGCACTTCGCCGCTCAGTTCGGTCCGGACCCGCAGCGCAGGTTGGTTGGCGGACAGGAACGCCGTCAGTTTCAACGGAATATTGGTCGAATCGTGGACCGCGCCAGTGCTCAGCTGAATGCTTTCGGCGCTGTAGTTCTTGCCGGTTTTTTCATCGTTGTACTCAACCCGCGCGTTGTTCACGGTCAGGCTGTCGATGTCCAGGCGGATGGGCTGAGGCGGTTTTTCCACGGCGACGGGGGCGTCCGGCGCAGGCTGGCCCGCAGTGGCAGGCGGGGTGCCAGTCGGCACGGCATTGGCATCGGGTGGGAGCTTGCCGATGTCTTCCCAGTTGCCGTGGCCATCCTTGTCGCGGTTCAGGCGCAGGTTCAACCCTTCGACGCGCACGTCGCTCATCTGCACTTCGCGGCGCAGCAGCGGCAGCACGCGAACCGACAGGCCGAGCATCTGCAAATCGGCGTAGGGCTCGGTGGGTTTGATCAGGGTCGCGATGCTGGCGTCGTGCAATTCCAGGCCCAGCCACGGGAACAGGCTCCAGCCGATGTCGCCATTGAGCGTCAGCTCGATGTGGGCCTTGTCGCGGGCAATCTGGCGAATCTCGTCTTTATAGTCGTTGGGATCGAAGAGGTGGGTCAGGGCAAAGCCCAGCGCCACAATGATCAGCAACAGCCCGAGAAGTACCAGACCCAGGATTTTGCCGAACGCTTTCATGGGCGAGTCCTTGTAGTTAGTCGAATTCGAAATTTAGCCGGGGAGTATAGCGCCCCAAAACTGACGACCGGTCAGTTCATATGGGCAGCACATCCAGCGGCACGTTCAGTTTGGCCGCCAATGCCTGGGCTTCCAGGTGCCCGGCAGGTGCCAACAGGCGCAATGTAGCGCCCGACTGCGACGCCATTTCCTGCGCTTGGTTCACCAGACGCTCCGCCACCCCACGGCGACGGGTAATTTTTCGCACGCAAATTTGGGATAAGTGCCAAACGTCCTGATGACGTTGCAGGCGCCCAGCGCCCAGCAACCGATCGTTGAAGCGCCCGGCAATCAACGAGCCGTCCCGCAGGCAGCCTTCGATTAACTGCACCTCGCCGGCGAACGGCGCAAACAGCCAGTCCGGGGCGTCGCGGTAGATTTTCTGCAGGTCTTGCTGATCCTGATAAGTGGCTTCGGTCAGCGGCTCGACAATGATCGGCATGGCGGTTCCTGTAAGAAATTTTTACAGATATCACTCCCGTAGGAGCTGCCGAAGACTGCGATCTTTTGATCTTGTTTTTAAAGATCAAGATCAAAAGATCGCAGTCTTCGGCAGCTCCTACGGGGGAAGAGAACAGATGACACAGAAAAGGTGATATCAGTTTGGTTTTTCTGTCACGGGCAAATGGTAACCTCTCCCGGTTCGTCCGTCCTTCTGCGACTTAACGTCGCGCCCAAATGGAGCTTCACCCAAAAAAAGGTCATGCCTGCGTGCATTAAGGCTAGGAGTGAGGAGTGGCTGGCGAACCATACTAATAATTGGGGGATACACCATGAACACGAGCATCACGGCGGACGGCGTCAAAGCCGCCCAGCCTGCGTTCCTGTCCAAAGAACGCATCATCGCCAAGCCCGGTTTCAACCGTTGGCTGGTACCACCGGCCGCTTTGGCCATTCACCTGTGCATCGGCATGGCCTACGGCTTCTCGGTGTTCTGGTTGCCGCTGTCCAAGGCCTTGGGCGTGACCGCGCCAGTGGCTTGTGCGCCGGACATGAGCTTCATCTCGCAAGTCTTCTCGTCCCAATGCGACTGGCCGATCTCGATGCTCGGCTGGATCTACACCCTGTTCTTCATCTTCCTCGGCTGCTCGGCAGCGATCTGGGGTGGCTGGCTGGAACGCGCGGGCCCGCGCAAGGCTGGCGTGGTATCGGCGCTGTGCTGGTGCGGCGGTCTGCTGATTTCGGCGCTGGGCATTTATACCCATCAGATCTGGCTGATGTGGGTCGGCTCCGGGGTCATTGGCGGTATCGGCCTGGGCCTGGGTTACATCTCGCCGGTCTCGACCCTGATCAAGTGGTTCCCGGACAAGCGCGGCATGGCCACGGGCATGGCGATCATGGGTTTCGGTGGCGGCGCGATGGTGGGTGCTCCACTGGCTGCGGCCCTGATGGGCCACTTCGCTTCACCCACCAGCGTGGGCGTATGGCAGAGCTTCCTGGTGATGGCCGCGATCTACTTCGTGTTCATGATCGGCGGCGCACTGTCCTACCGCGTGCCGCCAACGGGCTGGAAGCCTGAGGGCTGGACACCGCCGGCAAAAAAATCCGCGAACGCAATGATCACTCACCGTCACGTCCATGTGAACGTGGCGTGGAAAACTCCGCAATTCCGTCTGGTGTGGCTGGTGCTGTGCCTGAACGTGTCGGCCGGTATCGGCATTCTCGGCATGGCGTCGCCGCTGTTGCAGGAAGTGTTTGGTGGCAAATTGATCGGTGTTGACCTGCCGTTCGGTCAACTGGACGCCGGGCAACTGGCTTCGATCGCTGCAATTGCTGCCGGTTTCACCGGTTTGCTGAGCCTGTTCAACATTGGTGGGCGGTTCTTCTGGGCGTCGTTCTCTGACTACCTGGGCCGTAAAAATACCTATTTCGTGTTCTTCGCCTTGGGCTTTGCCCTGTACGCGCTGATCCCGAACCTCGGTCACCTGGGCAACGTTTCGCTGTTCGTGGCGGCGTTCTGCATCATCCTGTCGATGTACGGCGGTGGTTTTGCGACGGTGCCGGCGTACCTGGCGGACCTGTTTGGCACGCAAATGGTCGGCGCGATCCACGGTCGTCTGCTGACGGCATGGGCGGCGGCGGGCGTGTTGGGTCCGGTGTTGGTGAACTACCTGCGTGAGTATCAGTTGAGCATCGGCGTTGAACGCGCTGCGGCTTACGACATCACCTTGTACATCCTCGCGGGCCTGCTGGTGCTGGGTTTCCTCTGCAACCTGCTGGTGCGTCCGGTGGCCGACAAGTACTTCATGACCGACGCCGAACTGGCCGCCGAACAGGCGCTGGGCCACGACAAGGGCGCTGACAGCAGCACCGTGCTGGAGTGGAAAGCGGCGCCGGGCAGCAAGCCGTTGGCGATTGCGGCGTGGCTGGTGGTGGGGATTCCGTTGGCGTGGGGTGTTTGGGTGACCCTGCAGAAAACGGCGGTTCTGTTCCACTAAGAAATGCGTTGTGCCTGGCATGTGGTGTGTCAGGCACAGTGGTTTATGCCCGAAAAGATCGCAGCCTTCGGCAGCTCCTACACCGACCGAGACCACACATTGTTATGTGTACGCCGACCGTAGGCGCTGCCGAAGGCTGCGATCTTTTTGCTTGTATGCACATGTCTATCCCCGACAGCACGGGGTTCTATCCGTCAGGGATATCACCTCCCGTGTTTCTGTTTCGGCCCCGCGCCCCTATAATGGCTGCCTTTTTCGCCCAATGATTTTGCGGAGCTGGTGATGGCCGAACGTAAGGCGTCTGTCGAGCGCGACACTCTGGAAACCCAGATCAAAGCCTCGATCAACCTGGATGGCACCGGAAAGGCCCGATTTGATATCGGTGTACCTTTTCTTGAGCACATGCTGGACCAGATCGCCCGTCACGGGCTGATCGACCTGGATATTGTCAGCAAGGGCGACCTGCATATCGACGACCACCACACCGTGGAAGACGTCGGTATCACCCTGGGTCAGGCCTTTGCCAAAGCCATCGGCGACAAGAAAGGCATCCGTCGCTACGGCCACGCCTATGTGCCGCTCGATGAAGCGCTGTCGCGCGTGGTGATCGACTTCTCCGGCCGCCCAGGCCTGCAGATGCACGTTCCCTATACCCGCGCCACCGTGGGCGGCTTCGACGTTGACCTGTTCCAGGAATTCTTCCAGGGCTTCGTCAACCACGCCCTGGTCAGCCTGCACATCGACAACCTGCGCGGCACCAACACCCACCACCAGATCGAAACCGTGTTCAAGGCTTTCGGCCGCGCCTTGCGCATGGCCGTAGAGCTCGATGACCGCATGGCCGGTCAGATGCCATCGACCAAAGGCGTTCTGTAATGCAGACGGTCGCGGTTATCGATTACGGCATGGGCAACCTGCACTCGGTGGCCAAGGCCCTCGAGCACGTCGGTGCCGGCAAGGTCTTGATCACCAGCGATGCCGATGTGATTCGCGAAGCCGACCGGGTGGTTTTCCCCGGTGTCGGCGCGATTCGCGATTGCATGGCGGAGATTCGTCGCCTGGGTTTCGACTCGCTGGTGCGTGAAGTCAGCCAGGACCGTCCGTTTCTCGGCATCTGCGTGGGCATGCAAGCCTTGCTCGACAGCAGTGAAGAAAACGACGGCGTGGACTGCATCGGCCTGTTCCCGGGCGCGGTGAAGTTCTTCGGCAAAGACCTGCACGAAGACGGCGAACACCTGAAAGTCCCGCACATGGGCTGGAACGAAGTGAAGCAAACGGTGGATCACCCGCTGTGGCACAACATTCCGGACCTGGCGCGTTTCTACTTCGTGCACAGCTACTACATCGCTGCCGGCAATGCGCGGCAAGTGGTGGGTGGCGGTCACTACGGTGTCGATTTCGCCGCGGCGCTGGCTGATGGCTCGCGTTTCGCCGTGCAGTTCCACCCGGAGAAAAGCCATACCCATGGCCTGCAATTGCTGCAGAACTTCGCCGCGTGGGATGGTCGCTGGTAAATGGCCGTCAAGAAGAAGCCGCCGATCCTGACCCTCACTCCCGAACAGGAGAACGAGGCCAATCACAAGATCAAGCGGTTTATGGAGGATCGCTTCGAACTGGACCTGGGTTCGTTCGAAGCGGCCGAAATCCTTGAACTGTTTACCCGCGAAATCGCGCCGCACTATTACAACAGGGCGATTTTCGATGTGCAGACGCACCTTAAAGAAAGGTTCGAAAGCATCGAAAGCGACCTGTGGGCGCTCGAGAAAAACTGATTTCCGAGCGAAGCTGAACACTCGAATTTGAAGGTTTGCCAGATGCTGATTATTCCCGCTATCGATCTCAAGGACGGTGCCTGTGTTCGTCTGCGCCAGGGCCGCATGGAAGATTCCACGGTGTTCTCCGATGACCCGGTGAGCATGGCTGCCAAGTGGGTGGAGGGCGGTTGCCGTCGTCTGCATCTGGTCGATTTGAACGGCGCCTTCGAAGGCCAGCCAGTCAACGGCGAAGTGGTCACCGCGATTGCCAAGCGCTACCCGAACCTGCCGATCCAGATCGGTGGCGGTATCCGTTCCCTGGAAACCATCGAGCACTACGTGAAAGCGGGCGTGAGCTACGTGATCATCGGCACCAAAGCCGTGAAAGATCCGGCCTTCGTTGCCGAAGCCTGCCGCGCGTTTCCGGGCAAAGTGATTGTTGGCCTGGACGCCAAGGACGGTTTCGTCGCCACCGACGGCTGGGCTGAAATCAGCACCATTCAGGTCATCGACCTGGCCAAGCAATTCGAAGCTGATGGCGTGTCTGCGATCGTTTATACCGACATCGCCAAAGACGGCATGATGCAGGGCTGCAACGTTTCCTACACCGCCGCGCTGGCCGCTGCCACGCGCATTCCGGTGATCGCTTCCGGCGGGATTCACAACCTCGGTGACATCAAGTCGCTGCTCGACGCCAAGGCGCCGGGCATCATCGGCGCGATCACCGGCCGGGCGATCTACGAAGGCACCCTCGACGTCGCCGAAGCGCAAGCTTTCTGCGATTCGTACAAAGGCTGAGGACTGACCATGGCGCTGGCCAAACGCATCATCCCTTGCCTGGACGTGGACAACGGCCGGGTCGTCAAAGGTGTGAAGTTCGAAAACATCCGCGATGCCGGCGACCCGGTGGAAATCGCCCGTCGCTACGACGAGCAGGGTGCCGATGAGATTACCTTTCTCGACATCACCGCCAGCGTCGATGGTCGCGATACCACGCTGCATACCGTCGAGCGCATGGCCAGCCAGGTGTTTATCCCGCTGACCGTGGGCGGTGGCGTGCGCACCGTGCAGGACATTCGCAACTTGCTCAATGCCGGCGCGGACAAGGTCTCGATCAACACCGCTGCCGTGTTCAACCCGGAATTCGTCGGCGAAGCGGCGCAGCATTTCGGCTCGCAATGCATCGTCGTCGCCATTGACGCGAAGAAGGTTTCACTGCCGGGCGAAACCCCGCGCTGGGAAATCTTCACCCACGGCGGGCGTAAGCCGACCGGTCTCGACGCGGTCGAGTGGGCGAAGAAAATGGAAGGCCTGGGCGCCGGGGAAATCCTCCTGACCAGCATGGACCAGGACGGCATGAAAAACGGCTTCGACCTGGGCGTGACCCGCGCCATCAGCGATGCGCTGGGCATTCCGGTGATCGCTTCCGGCGGTGTCGGCAACCTGCAACATTTGGCCGACGGCATCCTCGAAGGCCACGCCAGCGCGGTGCTGGCGGCGAGTATTTTCCACTTCGGCGAATACACCGTGCAGGAAGCCAAGGCCTACATGGCCCATCGCGGAATCGTGATGCGGTAAACAAACCGATACAGGCCAGTGGACAGCATGGCGGGCTCAAGGCACTCTTGGGCACGCCATGGATTCCGGTAGCCCGACATGCTCAAACGCCTTCTTCTTGTCCTCGCCAGCGCTTCTGTGTTGCTGATCAACGCAGCCCACGCCGAAGAAAAATCCGCCCCCGACCTGGTGTTGCTGACGGAAAACTTCCCGCCGTACAACATGGCGAAGAACGGCAAAAATTTCGCTCAGGACGAGAACATCAACGGCATCGCCGTGGACATCGTCCGCGAGATGTTCAAGCGCACCGACATTTCCTACAGCCTGACCCTGCGTTTCCCTTGGGAGCGCATCTACAAACTCGCCCTGGAGAAACCCGGTTACGGTGTGTTTGTAATGGCGCGGCTGCCGGACCGGGAGAAGCTCTTCAAGTGGGTCGGCCCTATCGGCCCGGATGACTGGATCATGCTGGCCAAGGCTGACAGCAAGATCACCCTCGAGACGCTGGATCAGGCGCGAAAGTACAAAATCGGCGCCTACAAGGGTGATGCGATTGCCGAGACCCTGGCCAAGCAGGGGCTGAATCCGATTGTGGTGCTTCGTGATCAGGACAATGCCCGCAAACTGGTCGGTGGCCAGATTGACCTCTGGGCCACCGGTGATCCGGCGGGGCGTTACCTGGCGCGGCAGGACGGCGTGACAGGCCTCAAGACCGTACTGCGCTTCAACAGCGCCGAGTTGTACCTGGCGCTGAACAAAGACGTGCCGGATGAAACCGTTGCCAAGCTGCAAGCAGCGCTGGATCAACTGCGCAAGGAAGGCGTGGTCGATGAAATCATGGCGAAGTATTTGTAGCGTGGATCAAAAGATCGCAGCCTTCGGCAGCTTCTACAGGAGAGCGCGTTCGGCGTAGGAGCTGCCGAAGGCTGCGATCTTTTCAGCGGTACACGCCGTCCTTCCCATGCCCGGCCATCGCCCGATTGCCGCGCACACTGATCATCAACTTGATATCGATCCACTCAACGCCCTGAGCCTTGAGTTTCGGTAATTCCCGTTCCAGCACCGCCAATGTCTGCGGATACGGATGCCCGATCAGCACCGCCGAGCCCTGCTTGTGCGCCAGGCTGATGGCCGTTTGCAGTTGCGTGAAGATCGCCGCTTCGGTGCGTTCGTCATCGAGGAATACATCCCGTGAGACGTGCGCCAGGCCAATTTTCTGCGCCTCGGCCGCCGCCACGGTTTGCGCGCTGGTGCGGCTGTCGACGAAGAATTTGTGCCGCCGTTGCAAGTCCGCCATCAACCAGGCCATGGCCGCCGGTTGGGCGGTCATGCGACTGCCCATGTGGTTGTTGATGCCAGCGGTGTACGGCACAGCCTTGAACGCCGCGTCGAGGCGTTTTTCCAGTTCTTCGATTGGCAGGTCAGGGTGCCAGGCGAACGGGCCGGTGGCCGGGTCCATGGGCATGTGCAGGATCACGATCTTGCCCGCGCGATGGGCTTCGCGGGCGAATTCGGCGGCGTGGGGTGTGTCGGGCATGATCGCCGTGGTCACCGGGCCGGGGAGGGCGAGCACACGGCGATCCCGGGGCAGGTTCTGCCCCAGGTCGTCGATGATCAGTGTCAGGTAAGCCTTGTGAGGCGGTGCCTTGGCGGGGTCTGCATGAGCAGCGCCCGCCAGGCAGCACAACAGCGTGAGGATGAACCGCAGGCGCATCTCAGCGGCCGGAGGTAATGCTCAGCCCTTTGAGCAGGCTCAGGGCCTGGGCCAACTGGTAATCGTCATCCTGCGGCATAGCCTTGGCTTTGCTGGCCGAACCGGTCGGTTTGTCGGCGCCGCCGTTGCCATTGCCCAAGTGACCTTGCAGATCGGCTTCCTTGAAGTACTCGCCGTCCTGCTCGTTGGTGATCTTGGCCTTGCGCACTTCGATGTCCGGGACGATGCCCTGGGCCTGGATCGAGCGCCCGTTCGGCGTGAAGTACAGCGCGGTGGTGATCTTCAATGCGCGGTCGTTGTTCAGCGGCAGCACGGTTTGAACCGAGCCTTTGCCGAAACTGGTGGTGCCCATCAGCACCGCGCGTTTCTGATCCTGCAAGGCGCCGGCGACGATTTCCGAAGCCGAGGCGCTGCCGCCGTTGATCAGCACAACCATTGGCACGGCTTCGCTTTCGTCTTTGCCGGTGGCCGAGAAACGCAGTTCCGAGTTGGCGATACGGCCCTTGGTGTAGACGATCAGGCCTTTGGTGATGAAGTGGTCGACCACTTCCACCGCCGCTTGCAGCACGCCGCCCGGGTTGTTACGCAGGTCGAGGACGATGCCGTTGAGCTTCTTGCCGTTGTCCTTGCGCAACTTGGCCAGGGCCTTGGAGACCTCTTCGCCGGTCTTGACCTGGAACTGGGTGATGCGGATGTAGCCGTAGCCCGATTCCAGCAGCTGAGCCTTGACGCTCTTCACTTGAATGGTGGCGCGCACCAGGGTCACGTCGAACGGCGTGCCGCCATCGCGAACCAGGGTCAGGGTGATTTTCTGGCCGAGCTTGCCGCGCATCTTGTCCACGGCTTCGGTCATGGTCTGGCCGCGAGTCGGCGCGCCGTTGATCTTGACGATGAAGTCGCCGGCCTGGATGCCAGCCTTGGAGGCCGGGGTGTCGTCGATCGGCGACACCACTTTGATAAAGCCGTCTTCGGCGCCGACTTCGATGCCCAGGCCGCCGAATTCGCCGCTGGTGCTTTCCTGCAGCTCAGCGAAGTCTTCCGGGCCCAGGTAGGCGGAGTGCGGATCGAGGTTGCTGAGCATGCCCTTGATGGCATTTTCCAGCAGGGTCTTGTCATCGACCGGTTCGACATAAGCGGCTTTGATCCGGTCCATGACCTCGGCAAAGGTGCGCAACTCTTCGAGCGGCAATGGTGCCTTGGTGGTCGCAGCAGTGCCCGCAGGTGCAGGAGCTGGCGCAGCCGCCGGTGCAGGCTGAGCGGCAAACGCCAGAGGCGCGCCGATCACCAGTGCGATCGTCAGGGCCAGCGAGGTAAGGCGGGACAAATGCAGCATGTCGAACGAACTCCTAATGTAGGTGACTCAACGCCTATCCTTGCGCGTGGCACCATTGGGCCGGATCACTCGGGTGACCCTGCTGACGAATTGCAAAATACAACGCTGGCGTGTCCTGCCCGCCACTGTTACCGACAGTGGAGATGGACTCACCGGCTTTAACCACGTCACCCGCAGACTTGAGCAGCGTCTGGTTGTGACCGTAAAGACTCAAGAAACCGTTGCCGTGGTCGAGAATCACCAGCAGCCCGGCGCCGCGCAACCAGTCGGCAAACACCACGCGGCCACCGTGTACGGCATGCACCTGGCTGCCGGCGGAGGCGCTGATCATCACGCCGTCCCACTTGGTCCGTGCGTCGTCGCCGCGACTTTCGCCGAAGCGCGCCAACAGTCGACCATCAACCGGCCATGGAAGTTTGCCGCGGGCAGAAGCAAATGCGCCGCCAAAGGTCTCGCCTGAACTGGAAACCAGCGCGCCAGGTGTCGATTTGGCCGGTTTGCGTGGGGCGTCGGTGTTGGCATCCGCCAGTTCCTGGGCCTCACGTAAACGCTTTTTTTCGGCTTCCTGCTGGGCAATCAGCGCTTTTTGCCGCGCTTCTTCTGCCTCACGAGCCTGGCGAGCCAGGGTTTCTTCGATGGTTTTAAGGACTTTAGACAGGTCTGCCTGATCCTGCTCGCGGGAGGCGAGTTTCTGATCGCGCGCCTTTACGTCGTCGTTGAGTTTGGCCAGGACTTGCTGGCGTTCCTGGCGGACTTTGTCGAGTTCGTCGCGCTGGCTGTCGAGGCTGCTTTTTTGCACCAGCAACTGCGCCTGTTGCATGGAAATGTCTTTTTCGACGTTGGCCAGTTGGCGCAGGGTTTCGTTGAAATTCTTCAACTGCTCCAGGCGGGCCTGGCTCAGGTAGTCGTAATAGGTGAGGGTGCGGGCGAATTTTTCCGGATTCTGCTGGTTGAGCAGCAGCTTGAGGTATTCCTGACGGCCGTTCTGATAGGCGGCGCGGGCCTGAATGGCGATCAGTCGTTGCTGTTCAATGCGCGCGCTCTGGAGTTTTTTTTTCTCACCATCGAGTCGCTGCAGCTCGGATTCGCTTTTCTTCAGCTCTTTTTGCAGGGCATCGACCTGCTTCTCGAGCTTGCCCATCTCGGTTTCGGTGCCCTTGAGGTCCTTTTGCACACCGGATTTTTCTTCCTGCAGCTTGCCCAGCAGTTTTTTCAGCTCGGCAATGTCCTGACGCGTGGCGTCCAACTGTTGTTGGGTTTGCGCGCGCTCGTCAGCAAAGGCCGGTTGGAGCAGGCAAGTCAGAGCGAGGGCTATCAGGACGCGAAGCATAGAGGCGGGTGATACCAGGGAAAGGGACGGCCTAGTATGCCCGCCAAGCGCCGCAAAAAAAACGCCCTTTTCGGGCTGTGTGATAACTGGCCTGAAAAACACCCCAAACCAATGTGGGAGCGAGCTTGCTCGCGATGGCGACCTGACATTCAACAGTGATGTTGGCTGTCAGATTGCTATCGCGAGCAAGCTCGCTCCCACAAGGTTTTGCGGTGTTTGATGGATCTGATCAGACCAGAATCGAAGTGCCGGTCATTTCTTTCGGTTTCTCCAGGCCCATCAACATCAGCATGGTTGGCGCCACGTCCGCCAGCACGCCGCCATGGCGAACCTTGAAGTCACGCTTGCCGACATAAATGAACGGCACCGGCTCGGTGGTGTGAGCGGTGTGGGCCTGATGGGTTTCTTCGTCGGACATTTTTTCGCAGTTGCCGTGGTCAGCGGTGATCAGCGCTTCGCCGCCGACCTTTTCCAAGGCCTCGACGATACGGCCGACGCACAGGTCCAGGCATTCGACGGCTTTGATCGCGGCTTCAAGGTTGCCGCTGTGACCGACCATGTCGCCGTTGGCGTAGTTGACCACGATCACGTCGTAACGCTGGTTGTCGATCGCGTCGACGATACGGTCGGTGACTTCCGGGGCGCTCATCTCAGGCTGCAAGTCGTAGGTGGCGACTTTGGGCGACGGGATCAGGATGCGTTCTTCACCCGGGAACGGTTCTTCGCGCCCGCCGGAGAAGAAGAAGGTCACGTGGGCATACTTTTCGGTTTCGGCGATGCGCAGTTGGGTCTTGCCGTTTTTCGCCAGATAGTCGCCCAGCACGTTTTCCAGGCTGCCGGCGGCGAAGGCCGAAGGCGCGGGGATGCTGGCGGCGTATTGGGTCAGCATGACGAAACCGGCCAGTTTTGGCTGGCGTGCGCGTTCGAAGTCTTTGAAATCATCTTCGACGAACACGCGAGTCAGCTCACGGGCGCGGTCGGCGCGGAAGTTCATGAACACCACGGCGTCGCCGTCTTCGACCTTCACCGGCTCACCGATGGTGGTGGCTTTGACGAATTCGTCGCTCTCGCCACGCTCGTAAGCGGCTTGCAGACCTTCCTGGGCGGTGGCGGCGTTGAATTCGCCCTTGCCGTCGACGATCAGGTTGTAGGCCTGGGCCACGCGGTCCCAACGGTTGTCACGGTCCATGGCGAAATAACGGCCGACGAGGCTGGCGATCCGGCCTTTACCCAGGGCCTGGAACGCCGCGTCCAGCAGTTCGATGGACGACTGGGCGCTTTTCGGCGGGGTGTCGCGACCGTCGAGGAAGGCGTGCAGGTAGATTTTTTCGGCGCCGCGCTTGAACGCGAGTTCGGCCATGGCGACCAGATGATCCTGGTGGCTGTGCACGCCGCCATCGGACAGCAGGCCCATGAAGTGCACGGCTTTACCGGCGGCCACGGCTTTATCCACGGCGGCGCAGATGGTCGGGTTCTCGAAGAACTCTCCGTCGCGGATCGATTTGGTCACGCGGGTGAAGTCCTGATACACCACGCGGCCGGCCCCCAGGTTCATGTGGCCGACCTCGGAGTTGCCCATCTGGCCGTCCGGCAGGCCAACGTCCATGCCACTGCCCGAGATCAATCCGTTCGGTACGGTAGCGGTCAGACGGTCCAGAACCGGCTTCTTCGCCGAATACACGGCGTTGGCTTCGTGGCTCTCACTGTGACCGAAGCCGTCGAGAATAATCAGGACCAAAGGTTTAGGCGTGGTTGTCATGGATTCCACTCGTGGCTGAGTTAAAAAGAGGGCAATGGAAAAGGGAGTGGCAGTTTAAAGCGAAGTTCACACCGCGTCACCGCCGGACGGGGTTTGGCCCACCCTAGGGGCTGTGTATACTGGCCCACTTTTAACGCCCTGGAACCACCTTAAATGCTTGATCACCTGATTGCATTTGCCACCACCCACTATTTGCTGGCCGGTATTTTCGTTGTTCTGCTGGCTCTGCTGATCGCCCATGAGATGCAGGGCGGCGGCCGTAGCCTGAGCACTGCCGAGCTGACCGGGCTGGTCAACAAGGACGCAGGCGTGGTGATCGACATTCGTTCGACCAAGGATTTCGCCGCTGGCCACATCGTTGGCGCGTTGAACATTCCTCACGACAAACTGACCGCTCGCGTCGGCGAACTGGAAAAGCACAAGGCCAAGACCATCATTCTGGTCGACGCCCAAGGCCAGACCGCTGGCACCCATGCTCGCGAACTGATGAAGTCCGGCTTCACCGCCGCCAAGCTCTCCGGCGGGATTTCCAGCTGGAAGGGCGATAACCTGCCGCTGGTGAAGTGATATGAGCAACGTCGTCGTCTATTCCAGCGATTACTGCCCTTACTGCTCGCGAGCCAAGTACCTGCTCGAGAACAAAGGTGTGGCCTTCGAAGAGATCAAGGTCGATGGCAAGCCGCAGGTGCGCGCCGCCATGGCTCAGAAGGCCGGGCGTACGTCCGTGCCGCAGATCTGGATCGGCGAGCGCCACATTGGCGGTTGTGATGATTTGTTTGCCCTGGAGCGCGCCGGTAAGCTCGACGCCATGCTCAAGGCCTGACTTAAGCACCCAAGAACAGCAAACCCTAAAAGACCAAAGATCAGAAAGGATCTGAGATGACTGACCAACAGAACACTGCAGCTAGCGAAGAAGAAACCGCACCGCAATTCTCCTTGCAGCGCATCTACGTACGTGACTTGTCCTTCGAAGCCCCGAAAAGCCCGGCGATCTTCCGCCAGCAGTGGGAACCGAGCGTCGGTCTGGATCTGAATACCCGTCAAAAGGCCCTGGAAGGCGACTTCCACGAAGTCGTGCTGACCTTGTCCGTTACCGTTAAAAACGGTGACGAAGTGGCATTCATCGCTGAAGTGCAACAAGCCGGGATCTTCCTGATCAAGAACCTGGACGACGCTTCGATGAGCCACACCCTCGGCGCGTTCTGCCCGAACATCCTGTTCCCGTACGCTCGCGAGACCCTGGACAGCCTGGTGACCCGCGGTTCGTTCCCGGCCCTGATGCTGGCTCCGGTGAACTTCGACGCACTGTACGCACAAGAACTGCAACGCATGCAGGCCGCGGGCGAAACCCCGACTGTGCAATAAGCGTTCAATGCAGTAACGAAAAAAGCGCCTTCATAGGCGCTTTTTTCATGGAGCAAACGAAACGGCTGGATATGCGCTGATTTCGCCAACCTCTGTAGGAGCTGCCGAAGGCTGCGATCTTTTGATCTTAAAAAATCAAGATCAAAAGATCGCAGCCTTCGGCAGCTCCTACATTGGATTTCGGGGTTACTTGAAGCCGAGCTGGCGCCAGCCTTCGTATACCGCGACGGCCACGGTGTTCGACAGGTTCAGGCTGCGGCAGCCTTCGCGCATCGGCAGGCGCAGGCGTTGTTCGCCGGGCAGGGCGTCGAGCACTTCGGCGGGCAGGCCTCGGCTTTCCGGGCCGAACAGGAACGCATCGCCCTCGGCGAAGCTGGCATCATGGAACGGCCGCGAGCCCTTGGTGGTGAAGGCGAACAGCCGTGGATGACCGAGGCTTTCCAGGCAACTGGCGAGGTCGGCGTGGCGTTGCAGGGTGGCGTACTCGTGGTAATCGAGGCCGGCCCGGCGCAGGCGCTTGTCGTCCATCTCGAAGCCCAGCGGCTCGATCAAATGCAGGTGGCAGCCACTGTTGGCGCACAGCCTGATAACGTTGCCGGTATTCGGCGGAATTTCTGGTTGGAAGAGGATGACGTGAAACATGCACGGCTCCGAAGGTAAAGATGAGCGGCATTCTACGCCGCCCGTGGACAACCGTTCGAAACTATTCCCGCGAGTGATGGGTTCGCTGGCGATTTTCGGCGTGATGGTGGGGCTGATGATCGGTCGCCTGACCACGCCCGACCCCAGCCAGTTGCAGCAGGTCGAGGTCACGAACGATGGGCTGGTGGTGTGGTTCAACAACGAACCCAAGACCCACGGCGAAATCGTCGACGGCAGCGTGGCATTGTTGTTCGAGGCTGAGGGCAAGGCGCAGAAAGGTCAGCTCAAGCTCAACGGTAAAGACCTGAACTGGCGCGTGCGTTTGAGTGATGGGGGGTTGTTGCTGACGGTGGTGGCGGCCCGGCCACTGCTGGGCGACTGGGCCGGTCGCGAGGTCGATGACCGCTGGCGGCTGGAGATCCATCTCCGGGAGCAATAAAAGAGGGAATCCCCGGCCTGCCTGTACCAAGGTTCCCAAAACGGCAGGGACTCACGCGTTGCGTCGCAAGTCCCGATGTAAAGAAGGAATCCCCGGCCTGCCTGTACCAAGGTTCCCAAAACGGCGGGGGACTCACGCTTTGCGGCGTCAGTCCCGGTGTAAAGAAGGAACCCCTGACCTGCCTGTATCAAGGGCCCCAAAACGGGGTGGGCTCGTCGCTTGTGCGGTGTGAGCCCGATGTAAAGAGGGGAATCCCCGGCCTGCCTGTACCAAGGTCCCCGAAACCGGGTAGTGAACTGATTCACTGAATGGACTATTGCAGGGGGCGTGCCAGGTTTTAACAATTTGCTAAGGAAAGTTGATGTGAAGCGCTGAAAGCCCCGTAATCCGGGGCTTTTCTGATTGTTCGATAGAGGTTCGATAGGCGTTCGATTGCGAACGCTGGAGCGATTTCCGTGCGCGATTGCGGTTCACGGTGCATTGCGGCGGTGCATGATCTTTGTTTCCAGCCGAAAAAAAATCGCAGCCTCCGGCAGCTCCTACAGGGTTTGCGTACACCCGTAGGAGCTGCCGAAGGCTGCGATCTTTTCGATCATTCCCCCCGCGGGAGCGCGGGAACGATCATCTGAGAGCGTTAACCCTCTTCCCCCTCATCGTCATCCCCACCATCCACCTTCATCCCCAATTCCTTGATCTTGCGCGTCAGGGTATTACGCCCCCAACCCAGCAAAACTGCAGCATCGCGGCGGCGGCCGGCGGTGTGTTTGAGGGCGGTCTCGATCATGATCCGTTCGAACGCCGGCACCGCGCTGTCGAGCAGGCTCGACTGACCGCGTGCCAAGGCCTGATCGGCCCACTGACGCAGCGCTTGTTCCCAGTTGGTCACTGGCGCGGAATCCTGCGGCAGGCTCAGCAGCTCCGGCGGAAGGTCGCTGATGTGCACTTCGCGACCCGAAGCCATCACCGTGATCCAGCGGCAGGTGTTCTCCAGCTGACGCACGTTGCCGCCCCACGGCAGGTTCTTCAGGTATTCCTCGGTTTCGCTTTTCAGCAGCTTCGGCTCCACCGCCAGTTCTTGCGCGGCGCGGCTGAGGAAGTGCTTGGCCAGGGTCGGGATGTCTTCGCGACGGTCCGACAGGCGTGGGATGTGAATGCGGATCACGTTGAGGCGGTGGAACAAGTCCTCACGGAATTTCCCGGCATGCACCAGGGTTTCCAGGTTCTGGTGGGTCGCGGCGATGATCCGCACGTCGACCTTCACCGGCGTATGACCGCCGACGCGATAGAACTCGCCGTCCGCCAACACCCGCAGCAAACGGGTCTGGGTGTCCGCCGGCATGTCGCCGATTTCATCGAGGAACAACGTGCCGCCATCGGCTTGTTCAAAACGCCCGCGACGCAGGTTTGCCGCGCCGGTGAACGCACCTTTCTCATGGCCGAACAGTTCGGATTCCATCAAGTCTTTGGGGATCGCCGCCATGTTCAACGCAATGAACGGCGAGGCCGCCCGTGGGCTGTGGCGGTGCAGGGCGTGGGCCACCAGTTCTTTACCGGTGCCGGATTCGCCGTTGATCAGCACGGTGATGTTGGAGTGGCTCAAGCGCCCGATGGCGCGAAACACTTCCTGCATCGCCGGCGCTTCACCGATGATTTCCGGGGTGCGGGTCAGGGCCACCGGGACTTCCAGGCCTTGCTGTTCCTGGGCGTGCTGGTTGGCGCGCTTGACCAGGGACACCGCTTCATCGACATCGAACGGCTTGGGCAGGTATTCGAACGCGCCGCCCTGATAGGAGGCAACCGCGCTGTCCAGGTCGGAGTGGGCGGTCATGATGATGACCGGCAGCCGTGGGTGTTGTTCGCGAATCCGCGCCAGAAGGTCCAGGCCGCTGGCACCGGGCATGCGGATGTCGGAGATGATCACGTCCGGCTGCTGGCGCGCCAGGCGGCTCATCACGCCATCGGCGCTGTCGAAGCTTTGCGTGGTCATGCCTTCTTGCTGCAAGGCTTTTTCCAGGACCCAACGGATAGAACGGTCGTCATCGACGATCCACACGGTTTCACTACGGCTCATGTCGATGTGGCTCCTTGTTCCAGTGGCAGAAAGATCGAGAAAGTGGTGTGGCCTGGGTGGCTGTCACACTCGATCAGGCCCTGGTGCTGGCTGATGATGTTCTGGGTAATGGCCAGGCCCAGCCCGGTACCGTCCGGGCGGCCGCTGACCATGGGAAAGAAGATGGTTTCCTGCAAATCCGTGGGGATGCCCGGGCCGTTGTCGATGATCTCGATCTTGGTCACCAGGCGATGGCGCACGTGGCCGATGGTGAACTGGCGCATGGCGCGGGTGCGCAAACTGATGCGGCCCAGGCGCAGTTCGTTCTGGCTGCTGATGGCCTGCATCGCATTGCGCACAATATTAAGGACGGCCTGGATCATCTGTTCGCGATCGATCAGGACGTCGGGAATGCTTGGGTCGTAATCGCGCACCAAGGTGATGCAGCCCTGGCTTTCGGCTTCGACCAGGTGGCAGACGCGCTCCAACACTTCGTGGACGTTGCACATGGCCAAGGACGGCAGTTTGTTCGAGCCGAGCATCCGGTCCACCAGGTTTCGCAGGCGATCGGCTTCTTCGATGATCACGTTGGTGTAATCGCGCAGGCTTTCTTCCGGCAATTCCCGGGCGAGCAATTGCGCCGCGCCGCGAATCCCGCCCAGGGGGTTCTTGATTTCGTGAGCGAGGCCGCGCACCAGCATCTTGCTGGTTTCCTGCTTGGACAGCTGCGCCTCTTCCTTGGTGATCCGCAGCAAGCGGTCACGGGGGTGGACTTCCAGCAGCAGCATGGTTGCGCCATTGCTCAGGATTGGCGTGACCGCGTAATCGACGGTCAGGGTCTGGCCGGTCAGGGCGGTGAGCATCGCTTCGCGCTTGGTGAACGGATGCGCCTGCTCGACAGCCTGGCGCAGGGAATTCAGCGCTTCGGTGGATTCGGTGAACAACTCACTGATGAACTGCCCATGGCTGCGCTGGCCGCTGATGGCCAGGAGCATTTCCGCCGCCGGGTTCATGTACTCGAGGCGCAATTCGGCATCGAGCAGGATGGTGGCGGTGGTCAGGTTGTCGAGTAGCAGTCGATGCAGTGCGTCGCTAATGGTCATCAGGACCTCTTTTGGAGCAGGGCGTGCGCATGGATAAAGCGCCGATGCGGGGAAAATGCAAAAAACAAACCAAAGCTCCGAAAAGAAGCGTTTAAGGCCTGAAACGGGCGTTTTACGCTCGATCGCGTGGCGTTCTGCCAGCTTTCGCGGGTACTTTCGAACCAAAATGGATTTTGAAGTGGGTACGGTGCAAGGGTTTGCACCAATATAGTGCGCAAACCTGAACGAGGTTAAAAGAACTTGAAGAAGGGGTTCTTTTCTTCGGGTGGCTTGTCTTTGAGCGGACATTCCGGCCGTTGGCCGTAGTCGGTGAGGGTGCAGGGCTTTACCTGGCGCTTCTGCGCCAGGGAGATGCGCAGCATGTGGAACGGCTGATTGGCCGTGCGCTCGACGGTGCGACCCTGTTCGTCGAGGATCTCCACCGACAGGTTGTGGCTGCCACGGTCGATATTGGTCAGCGCAAACACCGGGCTAACGCCAGGTTCGGCGGTCGGCTGGCCATCGAGTAACAAACGGTAGCGGTGGCCCCGTTGCAGGCCGGGTTCGCTGGTAACGCTGACGATCAGCTCGCCGGCGCTGCTGCGGATGGTGGCGTCCGGTTCCGGCACCAGAACCCGCAGCATGTCGTAGTGAAACAGCGGTTGTTCTTCCGGCTTTTGCGCGGCGATTATCGGCGCAGCCTTGGTCGGGTTGGCCGACATGCGATTGCTGGTGGCCAGCGGAACGCGCTTGGCGTTGCCGGGACGCGGTTGGTCGGTGTAGACACGATTGCCCTGGGCATCGACGTAGGTATAGACGTCCGCCATCGCCGGAAAAGCGATCAGGCAGGCGATCAGCAGCCAGGCCTTCAAGGTGTGTGCACCCGTTGCACGGTGAAGGTCACGCTGGGGCTTTGTTGCACGACGCTTTCCCCATTGATCACCTGCACGGCGAGGCTGTGCTCGCCGCGATCAATGTTCACCAGTTGCAGAATCGGCACGTTGCTCGGCTGGCCGTAAGGTTGTTCGTCCAGCAACAACCGGAACAGATGCGGGCCTTGCAGGCGCGGTTTGATCAACACGCTGACGGTGAACGTGCCGTTGTTGGCGCGCAGGGCTTCGGTGGTGGGCAGGCCGGTGAGTTCAAGCACCTCGTAGGCGCTGTGGGATTGTTCGCGGCTGTTGGCTTCGGCGGGAGGTGTCACAGGCGCCGAGGGCGCGACACTGTTGAGCGGCGGCAACTCCACCGGCTGCGCCTTGACGCCATCGGGCGGCTGATTGCTGTAGGCGGTGTTGCCGGAGGCGTCGGTGTACTTATAGATCTGCGCGGCGGCGGGCAGGGCGATCAACAGCAGCATCAGGAGAAAACCACGACCCATAAAATCGACCGGTAGCGAAGGGGGTTGGGTTGCAGCATAGGTCAGGGCTGGCGATAGACCCAAGTCGTTAACATTTTGGTATTGAAAAGCGGGATCAAAAGATCGCAGCCTTCGGCAGCTCCTACAGGGTGTACGCGGTCCAGCGTAGGAGCTGCCGAAGGCTGCGATCTTTTGACTTTGCCCACAAAAAAGGCCTCCCGAAGGAGGCCTCTTTTTGTCACGCCGCGTAGCGCGGCGCTACCGGATCAGCAGCTGTAGTACAGCTCGTATTCCAGTGGGTGTACGAAGGTGCGGACCTTGATTTCTTCTTCGCTTTTCAGAGCGATGTAAGCGTCGATGAAGTCGTCGGAGAACACGCCGCCTTTAGTCAGGAATGCGCGACCTTTGTCCAGCTCTTCCAGGGCTTCTTTCAGGCTGCCGCAAACTTGTGGGATCTCTTTCGCCTCTTCAGGCGGCAGGTCGTACAGGTTTTTGTCAGCTGCGTCGCCAGGGTGGATCTTGTTCTGGATGCCGTCCAGGCCAGCCATCAACAGTGCAGCGAAGCCCAGGTACGGGTTGGCTGCCGGGTCCGGGAAGCGTGCTTCGATACGGCGAGCGCGAGGGCTGGACACGTAAGGAATACGGATCGAAGCGGAACGGTTGCGAGCCGAGTAGGCCAGCATGACCGGAGCTTCGAAACCTGGGACCAGACGCTTGTAGGAGTTGGTCGACGGGTTGGTGAAGCCGTTCAGTGCCTTACCGTGCTTGATGATGCCGCCGATGAAGTACAGGGCGGTGTCGGACAGGCCGGCATAGCCTTCGCCAGCGAAGGTGTTCTTTCCATCTTTGGCGATGGACAAGTGAACGTGCATACCCGAACCGTTATCGCCGTACAGAGGCTTAGGCATGAAGGTCGCGGTGCGGCCGTAAGCCACAGCTACGTTGTGCACGCAGTATTTCAGGGTCTGAACTTCGTCAGCCTTGGCCACCAGGGTGTTGAACTTCACACCGATTTCGTTCTGGCCGGCAGTCGCCACTTCGTGGTGGTGAACTTCGATGACCAGGCCCATTTCTTCCATGGCGTTGCACATGGAGGTACGGATTTCGTGGTCGTGGTCGAACGGAGGAACCGGGAAGTAGCCGCCTTTGATGCCTGGACGGTGACCGTGGTTGCCGCCTTCGATGTCCTGGTCGGACATCCACGAACCTTGTTCGGAGAAGATCTTGAACATCGAGCCGGAGATGTCCGACTTGAATTTAACCTGATCGAAGATGAAGAACTCAGGCTCCGGGCCTACGAATACGGTGTCGCCGATACCGGTCGACTTCAGGTATTCCTCGGCACGCTTGGCGATCGCACGTGGGTCGCGATCGTAGCCTTGCATGGTCGAAGGCTCGATGACGTCGCAGACGATGATCAGCGTTGGGTCTTCGGTGAACGGGTCGAGCACGGCAGTGCTGTCGTCCGGCAGCAGGATCATGTCGGAAGCTTCGATGCCTTTCCAGCCAGCAATGGAGGAACCGTCGAACATTTTGCCTTCTTCGAAGAAAGCTTCATCCAGCGCATCGCGAGCCGGCATGGTCACGTGGTGCTGAGTGCCTTTGGTGTCCGTGAAGCGCAGATCAATCCACTTGACGTCATGATCTTTGATGAGTTGAACCGACTTCGACATAGTGTCCTCCGGGTGGCTTCGGGCTTAGTAGTGGATGCCCTTAGAATGTGGGTGATGCCGGCGCGAATACTCGGCCAAGGCAACCTGCCTCACAAGGGAGCAAATTGCATGCCAGTGCCCCACCATGGGTTTTTTGCCCCAATATCACGCTTATAAAGGCTTATCGCCCCGCAAAGCTGAAAATACCGCCCTGTAATGTAGCGTCAATTTCTACAAATGACCCGTTTTGGTGCGTTCGAAACCTTCTGCATATTAACTGGTTAAACCTTGAGCAATTTCCGCTATAATCCGCGCCCCCCTTTTTCGGCTGGCCCTGCGCGCGCTGTTTTCATGAAACTAATCGTAAAAGTCTTTCCCGAGATCACCATCAAGAGCCGCCCGGTACGGATGCGTTTCATCCGCCAGTTGGCCAAGAACATCCGTGCCGTGCTCCGCGATCTGGACCCGGCTGTGGTGGTGAACGGTGTGTGGGACAACCTCGAGCTGGAAACCCGCGTCACTGAGCCCAAAGCCCTGAAGGAGATGACCGAGCGCCTGAGCTGCATGCCGGGCATCGCGCATTTCCTGCAGGTCGATGAATACCCGTTGGGCGACTTCGACGACATCGTTGCCAAGTGCAAACAGCACTACGGCGATGCATTGGCCGGGAAGATCTTTTCGGTGCGCTGCAAGCGCGGCGGGCATCACACCTTCACGTCCATGGACGTGGAGAAATACGTCGGCAGCCAGTTGCGTCGTCAGTGCGGTGCCGCCGGGATTTCCCTGAAAGAGCCGGAAATCGAAGTTCGCATCGAAATTCGCGACCAACGGTTGTATGTGATCCACAGCCAGCACAACAGCATCGGCGGTTATCCGCTGGGAGCGCTGGAACAGACGCTCGTATTGATGTCCGGCGGCTTTGACTCGACAGTCGCCGCCTACCAGATCATGCGCCGTGGCCTGATGAGCCATTTCTGCTTCTTTAATCTGGGCGGCAGGGCCCATGAACTGGGCGTCATGGAAGTCGCGCACTTCATCTGGAAGAAGTACGGCAGCTCCCAACGCGTGTTATTTGTCAGTGTGCCGTTCGAGGAAGTACTGGGAGAAATTCTCGGGAAAGTCGATAACAGTCATATGGGCGTAGTTTTGAAGCGTATGATGTTGCGCGCTGCGTCGAAGATTGCCGATCGGCTCGACATCGATGCGCTGGTGACCGGTGAAGCGATCTCCCAGGTATCGAGCCAGACATTGCCGAACCTGTCGTTGATCGACTGTGTGACCGAGAAGCTGGTCTTGCGCCCGCTGATCGCCAGCCACAAGCAGGACATCATCGACCTGGCCAACGAAATCGGCACCGCCGACTTCGCCAAGCACATGCCGGAATACTGCGGGGTCATCTCGGTGAACCCCAAGACCCACGCCAAGCGCAACCGCGTGGAGTACGAAGAACAACAGTTCGACATGGCAGTCCTCGAGCGTGCGCTTGAGAACGCCAAACTGGTGCCGATCGATCGCGTGATCGACGAATTGGGCCAGGACTTGCAGATCGAAGAAGTCAGTGACGCTCTGGCGGGCCAGATCATCATCGACATCCGTCACCCGGATGCCGCTGAAGACGAGCCGCTGGAGCTTGCTGGCATTGAGGTACAGACGATGCCGTTTTATGCATTGAACGCTCGTTTCAAGGAACTGGACCCTACTCGCCAGTACCTGCTGTATTGCGACAAAGGCGTGATGAGTCGCCTGCATGCCCACCATTTGCTCAGTGAGGGGCATGCCAATGTGCGCGTTTATCGACCGAGCTAAGTGCCCGGGGCTGTTTGCCTGTGGCCTGCGTCACCGGCCCCCCGACGCCGCCGTCAAGCTGTAACGGCTTTGCCGGACTCTACTGTTAATCGCTGCCAAGACTTGTCAGCACACCGAATCCTCTGATCGAGATACACAAGTGATCGAAAATCTACGCAACATCGCCATCATTGCTCACGTTGACCATGGTAAGACCACCCTGGTAGACAAACTCTTGCGTCAATCCGGCACCCTGGAGCGCAACGAGCTCAACGACGAGCGCGTGATGGACTCCAACGACCAGGAGAAAGAGCGCGGTATTACCATTCTGGCGAAAAACACCGCCATCAACTGGAACGGCTACCACATCAACATCGTGGACACCCCGGGCCACGCCGACTTCGGCGGCGAAGTTGAACGCGTAATGTCGATGGTTGACTCCGTTCTGCTGCTGGTTGACGCTCAAGACGGCCCTATGCCGCAAACCCGTTTCGTGACCAAGAAGGCTTTCGAAGCCGGCCTGCGTCCAATCGTGGTGATCAACAAGGTTGACCGTCCAGGCGCGCGTCCGGACTGGGTTCTGGACCAGATCTTCGACCTGTTCGACAACCTCGGTGCTACCGAAGAACAGCTGGACTTCAAAGTCGTCTACGCCTCGGCCCTGAACGGCATTGCCGGTCTGGAACACACCGACATGGCTGAAGACATGACCCCGCTGTACCAGTCGATCGTCGACAACGTACCAGCACCGAAAGTTGACCGTGACGGCCCGTTCCAGATGCAAATCTCGGCACTGGACTACAACAGCTTCCTGGGCATCATCGGCGTTGGCCGTATCGCTCGTGGTCGCGTCAAGCCGAACACCCAGGTTGTTGCGATCGACGCTGACGGCAAGCGCCGCAACGGCCGTATCCTGAAGCTGATGGGTCACCACGGTCTGCACCGCGTTGACGTTGAAGAAGCAGCTGCCGGCGACATCGTCTGCATCAGCGGCTTCGAGTCGCTGTTCATCTCCGACACCCTGTGCGACCCACAGAACGTTGAAGCGATGAAGCCGCTGACCGTTGACGAACCAACCGTTTCGATGACCTTCCAGGTTAACGACTCGCCGTTCTGCGGCCGTGAAGGCAAGTTCGTCACCAGCCGTAACATCAAGGAACGTCTGGACAAAGAACTGCTCTACAACGTTGCCCTGCGCGTTGAAGAAGGCGACACCGCTGACAAGTTCAAAGTGTCTGGCCGTGGTGAGCTGCACTTGTCCGTACTGATCGAAACCATGCGTCGCGAAGGCTTCGAAATGGGTGTTGGTCGTCCGGAAGTGATCATCCGCATGGTTGACGGCGTCAAGCACGAACCGTACGAAAACGTGACCATCGACCTGCCGGAAGAATCCCAAGGTTCGATCATGGAACAGATCGGTATCCGTAAAGGCGACCTGACCAACATGGTTCCGGATGGCAAGGGCCGTGTGCGCCTTGAGTACAACATCCCGGCTCGTGGCTTGATCGGTTTCCGTAACGAGTTCCTGACCCTGACCTCCGGTGCAGGCATCCTGACCTCGATCTTCGACCGTTACGACGTGATGAAGTCCGGCGACATGTCCGGCCGTCAGAACGGCGTGCTGGTGTCGGTTGCTACCGGTAAGGCTCTGACTTACTCGCTGGAAACCCTGCAAGCTCGCGGCAAACTGTTCCTGGGTCACGGCGAAGACGTGTACGAAGGTCAAATCGTCGGCATCAACAGCCGCGACAACGACCTGGGCGTCAACCCAACCAAAGGCAAGAAGCTCGACAACATGCGTGCCTCGGGTAAAGACGAAACCATCGCTCTGGTTCCGCCTATCCGTTTCACCCTGGAACAAGCGCTGGAATTCGTTCAGGAAGACGAATTGTGCGAAGTCACTCCTAAGTCCATCCGTCTTCGTAAGAAGATCCTGGGCGAAAGCGAGCGTACCCGCGCTGCCAAGAAGTCCGGTAACTAAGTCATTTAGTTAGCTGGCAAAAAAAACGCCCCCGACCGCAAGGTCGGGGGCGTTTTTGTTTGTCTGGGGTTTGGGCGATCTGCGGTGTTTGTACTGGCCTCTTCGCGGGCAAGCCTCGCTCCTACGGGATTGCGCGATACGCGATTGCCGCGAACGACGTAATTCCCCTGTAGGAGCGAGGCTTGCCCGCGAAAGCGATCTGTCAGGCAACGAGATTCCGGATCAGAACTTCTCGAGGGTACGCCGGCTCTCGCTGCTCTCACGCGCCACTTCTTTGGGCTTGTAAGCGCAATACCCCGGTCGCGGGCCGATTTTCGGGTGATTGCGGCAAGTATCCGGACGCTTTTCATAAATAGTGCACAGACGGCTCTTACGATCCAGGTACAGGCAATCGTTGTTGCTCATGCGCTGGAGGGTGAAGATCTCGGACTTCTGGTTGTAACGCTCGACGATCCCTTCCTTCTGCAAGCGCTTGGCGATGTTCTTCGCCGGCTCGCCGCGCTCGAACTCGTCGACGATGCCGATGCGGATCAGATCCTTGATCTTGACCTCGACCGGCAAGGTGCAGCAGCTCGACACGCAGGAACCGCACATCGGGGCAGAGTACTTGGCCCAGGTATCGAGGCGGTCGATCTCCGCGGCGGCGATCAGGTTGGACTTCATCATCGGTTGTTACCAGCGTGCATCAGGGCGCGCGATCATACCGGGACTGGTGGATTTTTGAACAACCTTTCGCCAGATTTTTTACGATTTCACCAAATCCCCCGTGTGTTTCGGCACGGCCCCTGCATTGATTCAGCCACACGCCAACGTAATAACGAGCTATCTCGCACTATCAGGAAAAACTGCCGAACCAGAGCCCATACCGCCTGTCAGACCGTCTAGGCTCAGACAACTCCAAGCTCGCTCGAGGTCCTATCGATGACTCAAGAACCACTTGTTCGCGAAGCAGAGGTGGCCGCATTCCGCGACGCCGTCTTGACCAAACTCACCTACGCGGTGGGCAAAGACCCGGATCACGCCTTCGACCACGACTGGTTCGAAGCCATTGCCTTGGCCGCGCGCGATCACATGGTCGAGCACTGGATGGACCATACGCGGCAGATCTACCGCAAAGGCCAGAAACGGGTTTACTACCTCTCCCTGGAATTCCTCATCGGCCGCTTGCTCTACGACAGCCTGAGCAACCTTGGCTTGCTGGACGTCGCCCGCGAAGCGTTGACCGAACTCGGTGTCGACCTGGAACGCATTCGCCTGCTGGAGCCTGACGCAGCGCTGGGTAACGGCGGCCTCGGTCGTCTGGCGGCGTGCTTCATGGAAAGCATGTCCACACTTGGCATCGCCGGCCATGGTTACGGCATTCGTTATGAGCACGGCTTGTTCCGCCAGGCTATCGTCGACGGTTGGCAGCAGGAGCAGACCGAACACTGGCTGGATTTCGGCAACCCGTGGGAGTTCGAACGGCCGGAAGTCGTCTACCCGATCGGCTTCGGCGGCAGCGTCGAAACCGTCACCGACGAAACTGGCAAGACCAAACAAGTCTGGACCCCGGCCGAAACCGTACGGGCGATTGCCTATGACACCCCGGTGGTCGGCTGGCGCGGGGCGAGCGTCAACACCTTGCGCCTGTGGCGCGCCCGGGCCGTCGAAGATTTGCACCTGGAACGCTTCAACGCCGGCGACCACTTGGGCGCCGTGGCCGAAGTGGCCCGGGCCGAAAGCATTTCCCGCGTCCTGTATCCGGCGGACAGCACCGAAGCAGGCCAGGAACTGCGTCTGCGTCAGGAATACTTTTTCGTCGCCGCGTCCCTGCAGGATTTGCTGCGCCGGCATCGCAACATGCACACCTCGGTGCTGACCCTGGGCGATCACGCGGCCATCCAGCTCAACGACACCCACCCGTCGATTGCCGTGGCCGAGCTGATGCGTCAGTTGGTCGATGTCTACGACGTGGCGTGGGATGCCGCATGGCAGGTGACGGTCGACACGCTGTCGTACACCAACCACACGCTGCTGCCGGAAGCCCTGGAAACCTGGCCGGTCGGTTTGATGGAACGCATGTTGCCCCGGCACATGCAGATCATTTACCTGATCAACGCCCAGCACATCGATTCGCTGCGGGCCAAAGGTATTCACGATTTTGACGTGCTGCGCGCGGTGTCGCTGATCGAAGAAGACAACGGTCGTCGTGTGCGCATGGGCAACCTCGCATTCCTCGGTTCCCACAGCGTCAACGGCGTGTCCGGGTTGCACACGCAACTGATGCGCAAAACCGTGTTCTCCGAACTGCACAAGCTCTATCCGGAGCGGATCAACAACAAAACCAACGGCATCACCTTCCGCCGCTGGCTCTATCAGGCCAACTCCGAACTCACGGCGATGATGGTCGATGCCCTCGGCCCCGATCTGCTGGATAACGCCGAGCAGCGTCTCATTGAGCTGGAACCGTTCGCCGAGAAGCCTGCGTTCCGCAAAGCTTTCGCCGATCAGCGACTGCACAGCAAGAAAGCCCTGGCGTACCTGATTCACGAGCGACTGGGCATCGCGGTCAACCCGGCGGCGATGTTCGACGTGCAGGTCAAACGCATCCACGAATACAAACGCCAGTTGCTCAACCTGCTGCACACCGTCGCGCTGTATCAGGCGATTCGTGCCGAGCCGGAAATTGACTGGGTGCCACGGGTGAAGATCTTCGCGGGCAAGGCGGCGGCCAGTTATCACCAAGCCAAGTTGATCATTAAGTTGACCAACGACATCGCCCGGGTGGTGAACAACGACCCGACGGTGCGTGGCTTGCTCAAGGTGGTGTTCCTGCCCAACTACAACGTCAGCCTGGCGGAAAGCATTATTCCGGCGGCGGATTTGTCGGAGCAGATTTCCACCGCCGGTTTCGAGGCCTCGGGCACCAGCAACATGAAATTCGGGCTCAACGGTGCGTTGACCATCGGCACCCTCGATGGCGCCAACGTCGAAATGTGCGAACGCATCGGCGCCGAGCATATGTTTATCTTCGGCCTCAGCGCGCAGCAGGTGGAAGCGCGTAAGCAAAACCATGAGTTCAACGCGACGCCGGACATCGCCGCGTCCCATCGGCTGGGTGACGTGCTGCAAGCGATTCGCGGCGGGGTGTTCTCGCCGGATGATCCGTCCCGCTACACCGGGCTGATCGATTCGCTGATCGACTACGACCGCTTCCTGGTCTGCGCCGATTTCGATTCCTACTGGGACGCGCAGATGCGGGTCGAGGCGCACTGGCACGATTCGCAAGCCTGGTGGCGTTCGGCGGTGCTGAACACGGCGCGGATGGGCTGGTTCTCCTCGGACCGGACGATTCGTGAGTACGCCACGGAGATCTGGAAGGCTTTGGAGTAACTTTCTGATCGGATCGATATACTAGCGCCCCGGAAAAGATCGCAGCCTTCGGCAGCTCCTACAGGACCGCGTCACACCGCGCCTTTGTAGGAGCTGCCGAAGGCTGCGATCTTTTCGCAACGGGCTGCGCTAATCTTCTCGGATTGGCCACTGCGCTTAGGGATATCGACCATGCAATGGATTTTCGTGCTGATTGGCCTGGTGCTGGGCTGGGTGCTCGACGAGTCGTTCAGCGATGCGCTGTTGGGCGCGCTGCTCGGGTTGGGTATTGGCCAGGCCATTCGCATTGCCCGTTTGGGCAAGCAAGCGGACGAGCAGCACCGTTTGCTTGAGCAGACGCAGGTGGCGCTCAATACCTTGCTGCAACGCCTGATTTCGCTGGAGTCGTCCGGCGTCAAGGCGCCAGAGGCCAGTCAACCTGAAGTCAGCGAACCCGTTGTGGTTCCCGAATTTATCCTCGACGAAATCCCTGTCGCCGCCCCGGAGCTGGTCTGGGACCTGCCGCCCGAGCTCGAGCCGATCACCGCTGCGGCGGCCACCGAAGCCAGCCGTCCGCTGCCCGCCGATGTCTGGACACCGGAGCCGGTCGCCCGCGAACCACGTGAGCCGGCAGCCCCGCGCGAACCCAACGTGTTCGACCGCGCCGTCAACGCTGCGCGCAATTGGCTGTTCGGTGGCAACACTGTGCTGCGAGTCGGCGTGGTGCTGTTGTTCCTCGGCCTGGCGTTCCTGCTGCGCTATGCCACTGAAGGCATGGTGGTGCCGATCGAGATGCGTTACGCCGGGGTCGCCGCCAGTGCCTTGGGCCTGCTCGCCTTGGGCTGGTGGTTGCGTCATCGCAACCCGCAATACGCGCTGATGTTGCAAGGCACCGGGATTGCCGTGTTGTACCTGACGGTGTTCGCCGCGATGCGTTTGCACCCGTTGCTCGACCCGACGGCGGCCCTGGGCTTGCTGGTGGCGGTGACGGTGTTCTCGGCGATTCTGGCAATCACCCAGGATTCCCTGGCGCTGGCCTGCGCCGCCGCACTCGGCGGGTTCGCCGCGCCGATCCTGACCTCCACCGGCGCCGGTAATCACGTCGCGCTGTTCAGTTACTTTGCCCTGCTCAACACCGGCATCCTCGCGATTGCCTGGTTCAAGGCCTGGCGCCTGCTCAACCTGATCGGGTTTGTCGGCACCTTCGGCATCGGTTTCGCCTGGGGCGTGCGCTCCTACACGCCGGAATTGCTGTGGAGCACCGAGCCGTTCCTGATTCTGTTCTTCCTGATGTACCTGGGCATTGGCCTGCTGTTTACCCGGCGCAAGTTGCTGGCGTTGACCGACGCGCCGGCAGACGACAGTCGTCAGGCGTTGTTGCTCTGGTCGGCGCGCAAGGGCGATTACGTTGACGGCACGATGCTGTTCGGCCCGCCGCTGGTGGGTTTCGGGTTGCAATTCGCGCTGGTCCAGCACCTGGAATTGGCCGCTGCGTTCAGCGCATTGGCGCTGGGCATGATTTACATGGGGCTGGCCCGGTTGCTGATGGGCGGGCGCGCGTTGTTGCTGGCGGAAACCTGCCTGGCCCTCGGAGTGATTTTCGCCAGCCTGGCGATCCCGTTGGGCCTCGATGCACGCTGGACCGCAGCCGCTTGGGCGGTGGAAGGGGCGGGGATTTTCTGGCTCGGCTTGCGTCAACAACGACCGCTGGCCCGTGCCTTCGCTTTGCTGCTGCAACTGGGTTCGGCGCTGGCGTTTCTCAGCGAGTTGCGCATCGGCGAAAGCAGCCTGTTGGACGGCTCTTTGCTGGGGGCGTTGATGCTCGGCGTGGCGTTGCTGTTCAGCTTCTACCAATTGCGCAATGCCTCGCCGCAGCAGACCTCGGTTTGGGAGCGCAAAGGCCTGCCGGTGTTGGCCAGCCTGGGGCTGACGTTCCTTTATCTGCTGGCGCCGCTGCACTTCTTCACCCACGGCACGGCGATCAGTTGGGCGCTGGCCGGGTTGGTGACGTTGTTCGTCGGCCTGCGCCTGCAATCACGCACGTTCCTGTTCACCGCGTTTGCCGTGCAATTGCTCGGCGGCGCGTTGTTCCTGCTGCGGCTGAAAGGGGCGGGGGGCGATTCTGCGGCGGTGTTCAGCGCCGGTTGGAGCGGTTTGCTCAGTGCCTCGCTGATTGGCCTGGCGTTGATCGCCGGCATGTTGCTGGCGGCCCGCGATGAGATGGTGCGCAACGACGTGCGCTTGCTGCGCGGCTTGTCGGTGGTGTTGCTGGCCGGGCTGGTGCTGATCAACCTCGCGGTGCTGTTCGTGCTGCCGTGGCCAACCGCGAGCGCGGTGTGGGCGGCCAGCGGGTTGTTCATCATTTGGTTGAGCCTGTACCTGAAGCAGCGCGTGAGTTTTGTCTTTGGCCTGCTGTTACAAGTGATCGGTGGGGCGGCGTTCCTGTATGCCGGGCCGGATTTGCTGGGCCCGTTGGCCAGCGAAGGTCTGAAACCTTTAGCCCATAGCGGTTTCTGGACGCCATTGGTGCTTGGCGTGGCCGCACTGGTCGGTGCCTGGCGCTTGCAGTTGGGCAATCACGGATCGGCGTTCGACGCGCTGAGCCTGAATCGCCTGTCCGAATTGCTGCTGGTGTGGGGCGCGGGTTGGTGGGCGTTGGCGTGGCTCAGTGAAGTGCTGCGCTTTGCCCCGTCGAACCTGCAAGCGACCCTGCTGCTGGCCGTCGCGGCGCTGAGTGTGGCGTTGTGGTCGGTGCTGGCGCTGCGCTTGAAATGGCCGGCGCTGGGCCTGCTCTGTACCTTCCTGATGCCGGTGGCCGGCTTGATATTGCTCGCGGCGTGGCAATCGCGTTATCACCCGGCGGCCGATTTCGGCTGGCTGGTGTGGGCGGCGGTGTTTGTCGTGCACTTTATTTCCCTGCGGCGTTTGGCGTCGATGTTGCCGGCCCGCGCCCTCAGCACCGCCCATGTGCTCGGCTGCTGGCTATTGATCGGGGTGCTGGCCCTGGAATTGCGTTACGGCTTGCTGCTGTTGTCCGAGCAGTACAACGCCTGGCGCTGGTTGGGCTGGGCGATTCTGCCGAGCCTGTACCTGGTGCTCGCCGCTGCGCCGCGCAACTGGCCGTGGCCGGTGTCGGCGTATTCGCGCGAATACCGGATCTATGCCGCCGCGCCGCTGGCATTGCTGATGCTCGGTTGGTTCTGGCTGGCGAACGGCGTCAGCGACGGCACCGCCGAACCGCTGCCTTACGTGCCGCTGATAAACCCGTTGGAATTGGGCCTGCTGTTTGCGCTGTTCGGCGTTTATGTGTGGTCGCGCAGTGCAGTCGCCCAATTTGCGCTGCCGAAGGTTTTCGCCGAGAACGCCACGCAACTGATCGCCGGTGTTTCGCTGTTTGCGTTTGTCTCAGCGGTGGTCACGCGCACGGCTCACCATTGGGGTGGCGTGCCGTTTGAGCTGGATCTGTTGCTGCCGTCGATGCAGGTGCAGGCTGGTCTCTCGATCGTCTGGACCCTGATGGCGCTGGGGCTGATGATCGGCGGTCATCTGCGCCATCGTCGGGAAGTCTGGCTGATCGGTGCTGCGTTGATCGGCGTGGTGGTGGCCAAGTTGTTCTTTATCGAATTGAGTAACCGTGGCGGACTGGCCCGGATCGTCTCGTTTATTGGCGTTGGCGTGTTGCTGCTGGTGGTGGGTTATTTCGCCCCGCTGCCGCCTAAGCGTGCCGAGGCTGTGCCGCAGGCTGATAAACCGGCCCCGGAAACCGAAGGAGTGTCGTCTTGAGTCAGAAGCTGAACCTGGGTTGGTTGGGCGCTGTTGCGCTGGGCGTGGCGCTGTCGGCCCATGCCCAGGAAAAACCGGCGGACTTCAGCACCCAGGTGCCGTTGTCCGTGAGCGGCGAAGGCCCGTGGTATCGCCTCGAATTGCCCCTGAGCGTGCAATTGAATGCGCGGCAGACCGATCTCAGTGACGTGCGCGTATTCAACGCGGCCGGCGAGCCGCAGGCCTACGCCCTGGCCCGGGAAACCGCGCAGTCCGCCGAAAACCGCACGCTGACCGACGTGAAGTGGTTCCCGCTCTACAACTCGGCCGACGCCACCGAACGTGCGCCAAGTGTGCGCGTGCAATCGAGCGCCAACGGCACGTTGGTGGAAGTGCAGCCGTCCAGTCAGTTGGAAGCGGGGGAGGAAGTCCTGCGTGGCTGGTTGCTCGACGCCAGCGGGATCAAGGCGCCGTTGCAGCAGTTGATCCTCGACTGGACCAGTGAGCGCGAAGGTTTCCAGCGTTTCAGCATCGAGGCCAGCGACGATTTGCAGCATTGGCAGTCGTGGGGCGAAGGGCAGGTGGCGCGGTTGTCGTTTGCCGATGAGCGGGTCGAACAGCATGAAGTCGGTTTGCCGGGGCAGTCGGCGCGCTATCTGCGCTTGCTTTGGAACACCCCGCAATCGGCGCCGACCCTGACCTCGGCGCAACTGGAAAGCGCCAGCACCCACAGCCTGCCGCTGCCGTTGGTCTGGTCGCAACCGCTGGCCGGCACCCGGGTGAAGGACGGTGAATACACCTGGCAATTGCCGATGGGGCTGAATGTCGAGCGGGTGCAGGTTGAGTTGAGCCAGCCCAACAGCCTGGCGCCGGTGATCTTGTCCGGCCGGCGCGAGAGCAGTTTGCCGTGGCAGCCGCTGAACAGCGGTTTGCTCTATCGCCTGACCCAGAATGGCCAGGACGTGGTGCAGAACGAAATGCAGCTGTCGGGGCAAACCGTGCAGCAGTTGAAACTGACGGTGGATGAGCGCGGTGGCGGCCTGGGCGTTGAAGCGCCGACCGTGAAGTTCGCCGTGCGCTCCACGCAAGTGGTGTTCCTGGCCCGTGGCGCCGGGCCGTACACCCTGGCGCTGGGCAGTGCGACGGTGAAAACGGCGAACCTGCCGTTGTCGACGTTGATTCCCGATTACAGCCCGGCGAAGTTCGCGTCGCTGGGCAAGGCCTCGGTCGATGGCGGGGCGGTGGTGGCTGCGACGCCTCCAGCGGTTGCCGCGGCGACGGCGGACATCAACTGGAAGAAGTTCGGGTTGTGGGCGGTGTTGTTGCTCAGTGTGCTGTTTTTGGCGGTGATGGCGGCCAGTCTGTTGCGCAAGCCGCCGGCCAAATCCTGAGAATGGCTGGCGCTGCGCGCCAGATCGCGGGCAAGCCTTGCTCCCACGGGGACCGCGCTCTTCTGTAGGAGCGAGGCTTGCCCGCGAAGGCGGTTGATCGGCCGGTAAAGATGTCCGATTCGAACTACGCTAAACCCCGCGCATGAACTCTATTGGGCGTATCACGTCTGATAGGAGGAAATGCGCCTCGACTCGCGTTAAACTGCGCGGGTTTTTAGCCCCCCATTCCACCGGAGCCTTCCATGTCCCGCGTTACCTTGAGTCGCTATTTGATTGAGCAGACCCGTAGCAACAACACCCCTGCCGATCTGCGTTTCCTGATCGAAGTGGTGGCGCGCGCCTGTAAAGAAATCAGCCACGCCGTCTCCAAGGGCGCCCTGGGCGGCGTTCTGGGCAGCATGGGCACTGAAAACGTCCAAGGCGAAGTGCAGAAGAAGCTCGACGTAATCTCCAACGAGATCCTGCTCGAAGCCAACGAATGGGGCGGTCACCTGGCCGGCATGGCGTCCGAAGAAATGGACAACGCCTACCAGATCCCGGGCAAATACCCGAAAGGCGCGTACCTGCTGGTATTCGACCCACTGGACGGCTCGTCGAACATCGACATCAATGCCCCGGTCGGCACGATCTTCTCGGTACTGCGTTGCCCGAACGAATACCTGAGCCAGAACGAAGCCTTGAACGAAAAGGCCTTCCTGCAGCCAGGTACCGAGCAGGTTGCTGCCGGTTACGCCATCTACGGCCCGCAGACCATGCTGGTGCTGACCCTGGGTGACGGCGTGAAAGGTTTCACCCTGGACCGTGAAATGGGCAGCTTCGTGCTGACCCACGAAGACATCCAGATCCCGGAAGCCACTCAGGAATTCGCGATCAACGCGTCCAACCAGCGTCACTGGGAAGCACCGGTACAACGCTACGTCGGCGAATTGCTGGCCGGCGACGAAGGCCCGCTGAAAAAGAACTACAACATGCGCTGGGTGGCCGCGATGGTCGCTGATGTGCACCGCATCCTGACCCGTGGTGGCTTGTTCATGTACCCGCGTGACAGCCGCGAGCCATCGAAGCCAGGCAAACTGCGCCTGATGTACGAAGCCAACCCGATGTCGTTCCTGGTGGAGCAGGCTGGCGGCGCGTCCACCGACGGTCACCGGCGCATCCTCGACATTCAGCCTGAAGGCCTGCACCAGCGCGTAGCGGTGTTCCTCGGTTCGAAAGAAGAAGTTGCACGCATCACGGCGTACCACAAGGAGTAAACCCATGACCGCGCCCTGGCAGCCGTTGCTCGAATGGTGGTTCGGATCAGCCGAACCCCCCGACGACGTAGCGGCGGACAAGGGCAAGTTATGGTTCGGCAAGCGCGACAGCCAGGACCTCGAAGCGCGGGAGCGTTTCGGGGACTGGGTCGAGCAGGCACTGGCCGGCGGTTTGACCGATTGGGCGCAACGCCCCGAAGGTTGGCTGGCCTTGGTGCTGCTACTCGACCAACTTCCGCGAATGATCTTTCGCGACACTCCAAAATCCTTTTCCGGTGATCTCCGGGCTCAAGCCCTGGTGGCGCAAGGTATCGCGGCGGATTTCGATCGGCAGTTGCGGCCGATCCAGCGGGTCTTCATCTACCTGGTGTTTGAGCATTGCGAGAATCTGGCGGTGCAGAACGAGGCGGTTTCGCGGTTTATCGATTTGGTTGCCGAGCAGCCGAAAGCGGATCGGACAGTGTTCGCCGATAACCTGGATTTCGCCGAGCGGCATCAGAAGGTGATTGCGCGGTTTGGACGGTTTCCCCATCGCAATGCGGTGTTGGGAAGGGAATCGACGGCTGAGGAAGTTGAGTTTCTTTCGGGGCCGGGTTCCCGGTTTTGATTTTTCGGTGTTGCTGATGCCGTCTTCGCGGGCAAGCCTCGCTCCTACAGGATCAGCGCAGCATTTGAGACTGCGCATCACCTGTAGGAGCGAGGCTTGCCCGCGAAGAGGCCCTCAAGAACGCATCAGATCCTGAAACTACCCACCAACTGCTTAAGCCGTGCCGCTTGCTGCTCAAGGTCTGAGCACGCGCGCAAGGTGGCTTGCAGGTTTTCCACACCTTCCTGATTCAGCGTGTTGATCTCGGTAATGTCGACGTTGATCGACTCCACCACGGCGGTCTGTTCTTCGGTCGCAGTGGCCACCGATTGGTTCATCCCGTCGATCTCACCGATGCGCTGCGTCACGCTGCCCAGGCGTTCGCCGGCCTGGTTGGCGATGCCGACGCTGCTTTCGCTCTGGCGCTGGCTGTCGGTCATGGTGCTAACCGCCTCACGGGCGCCGACTTGCAGCTCTTCGATCATCTTTTGCACTTGCTGCGCCGAATCCTGGGTGCGGTGGGCGAGGTTGCGCACTTCGTCCGCCACCACGGCAAAACCGCGCCCGGCTTCACCGGCACGGGCCGCTTCAATCGCGGCGTTGAGCGCCAACAGATTGGTCTGCTGGGAGATGCTGGTGATCACTTCCAGAATCTGCCCGATGTTCACGGTGTTGCTGTTGAGCGTCTCGATGTTGCCGCACGAATCGCTGATCTTGGCCGATAGCTGCTGCATCGCCGCGATGGTTTTATCCACCACTTGCTGACCGTCTTCGGCCAACGCCCGGGCATCGCTCGAATGCTGGGAGGCGAGGGCGGCGTTCTGGGCGATTTCCTGGGCGGCGGCGCCCAGTTCGTTGATCGCGGCGGCGACGCTGCTGGTGCGCGAAGATTGCTGGTCGGAGTTGTACATCGACGAGTTCGACGCGGCAACAACGCGCAAAGCGACTTCGTTAACCTGGCCGGTGGCCGAGGCCACTTCGCGGATCGAGGTGTGAATCCGTTCCACAAAGCGGTTGAACGAGGTGCCCAGTGCGCCGAATTCATCGTGGCCGTGGATGGTCAGGCGCTTGGTCAAATCGCCTTCACCTTCGGCGATGTCATGCATGGCGCGGCCCATGGTCAGCAACGGCTGCATCAGGAAGCTGATCAACATGCCCAGCAGCGCGATGATGATCACCACGGCGATGACCATGGCGATGATCGCCGAGGTGCGGAATTCGCTGAGCATCGCGAACGCGGTGTCCTGGTCCAGCACCAGCGCCACGTACCAGTCTGCCGACGGCACACCGTTGACGTGGGTGAAGGAGATGAACTGCGACTTGCCGTCCAGCTCGACTTCTTTCAGGCCCGGGCTGACTTTCGGCGCGCCGTTCGGGTAGGCGTCGGCGAGGGTCTTGAGCACCAGTTTGCTGTCCGGGTGAATCAGGATCTTGCCGTCGGCGCTGACGATAAACGCATGGCCGTGACCGCCGAAGTTCAGCGAGTTGATGATCGCGCTGACGCTGGACAGGTCAATGTCCGCACCGGCGACGCCGATCATCTTGTTCTCGTGCTGTACGGGCGTGGCGACGGTGATCACCAGTTTGCCGGACGACGCGGCGATGTAGGGCTCGGTGACGATGGTTTGCCGGGCGCTGTCGGCGGCCTTGTACCAGCCACGGGCGCGTGGGTCGTAGTCGGCGGCGCGGTTGCCGGCCGGGATCGAGGTCATCACGCCTTCAGTGCTGCCGAAGTAGCTCAGCTGGAAGTTGCCGGTGTAGGCCGGCAGGTCGATGGCGCGTTTCAGGCTGGCCGGGGCGCTGCCGTCCACGGCGATCTGCTGGGACAGCGACTGCAGCAACTGGATGCGGCTTTCCAGCCAGGTCTGAATGTTACTGGTGGTCAGGCTGCCGAGTTCCTGCATCGAGGATTCGGTACTGCTGCGCAACGTCTGGCGCTGGCGGTAGTCGTTGAAGAGGATGAAACAGGCAAATGCAACGGCCACTACGAGGGCGGCAGCCAACAGAATCTTGTGGCTGAACTTCATGTTTCTGGTCATTAGGTGAACTACCGCAAAAGGGCTGGTCAACGAGGGAGCGGCAATTTGCCACAGTAGCGGGCTTTGCGCTGCCTCTATTTCGACTGCGCGGCGCCAAAGATTAGGCGTTATTTTGCGAAAACCGACGAATTACCCAACAGCGCGACAAAGTCGCTGATTTATTGGCACAAGCCAGACGAGCGGCCTGATAAATAGCCGGGCGGTCGGGGAACCAGATGGGGGTTTTCTCTTCTAAGCTTCAGCTTGGCAGCCATGCCATTCCCCTTCGCTCCAGGAGCTACACCATGTCGCTGCGATCTATCGCCTTGCTCTCGTTCTGCGTGTTGTTGGCTGCGTGCAGCAAGGTCAACCAGGAGAATTACTCCAAGCTGTCGGCCGGCATGCCCAAGGCCGAGGTTGAAACCTTGCTGGGTAAACCTGCCGATTGTTCGGGCGCACTGGGCATGTCCAGTTGCACCTGGGGCGACAAAAACAGCTTTATCAGCGTGCAGTACGCCGGTGACAAAGTGCTGATGTTTTCCGGCCAAGGCCTGAAATAAACCGGGGCTATGCGCCCACGGGAGAAAAACAATGAAGCGGTTATTGATAGTTCTTTTCGCTGGCCTGGTATTGGCCGGCTGCGCCTCTTCTGGCGTAGATCCGTTGGCGCCCAAGACCGTCAACAACGTCAACCTCAAGCGTTATCAGGGCACCTGGTACGAATTGGCCCGGTTGCCGATGTACTTCCAGCGCAACTGCGCGCAATCCGAAGCCCATTACACCCTCAAGCCTGACGGCAATGTGGCGGTGCTCAACCGCTGTCTGACGCCGCAGTGGCAGTGGGAGGAAGCCAAGGGCACGGCTTATCCACAAGTACCGGGCAAGACCGACAAATTGTGGGTCGAGTTTGATACCTGGTTTTCGCGTTTGATTCCGGGTGTGGCGAAGGGGCAGTACTGGGTGCTGTACGTGAGCGACGACTACAAGACCGCCATCGTCGGCGACCCGAGTCGCAAGTACCTGTGGCTGCTGTCACGGACCCCGACCGTCAACGGTGTGGTGCGTGAAGAACTACTGAGCAAAGCACGCCAGCAAGGCTATGACACCACGCGGCTGATCTGGCGTGCGACGGATACGCAGATGGCCAAGACTTCGAATTAGCGGCGCGGTTGAAAAAAAGATCGCAGCCTGCGGCAGCTCCTACATTGATCCGGTTGATCGCAATAATGCGGATCAACCTGGCCCCCGTAGGAGCTGCCGAAGGCTGCGATCTTTTGCTTTTAACCGAGCAAGTCGCGCAGGACTTGGGTAAACGCCCGGTTGCTTTCTTCTTCCCCGGCATGCCGCCCGTCACGCACGACCCACTGGCCGTTGACCAGCACATCCCGCACCTGACGATCACCACCGGCAAATAACCAGCGATTCAAAATCCCGTCGCCACTGGCGGTCGCCAGGTACGGATCGTTGCCATCGAGCACCAGCCAATCCGCACGTTTGCCGACTTCCAAAGCGCCAATCGGCTGCCCCAACGCCTGAGCACCGCCGTCCAGCGCCGCGTCGTACAGCGTGCGGCCGACCATCGGCTGCTGCGCGCCATACAAGCGATTACGCCGCTGATCCCGCAGGCGCTGGCCGTATTCGAGCCAACGCAACTCTTCCACCACGCTCAATGACACATGGCTGTCGGAACCGATGCCCATGCGCCCGCCCTGGGCGAGGAAATCCACCGCCGGGAAAATCCCGTCGCCAAGGTTGGCTTCGGTGGTCAGGCACAGGCCGGCGATGGCGCGACTCTTGGCCATCAGCGTGACTTCTTCCGGGTTGGCGTGGGTCGCGTGGACCAGGCACCAGCGCTGATCGACGTCGGTGTTTTCGTACAGCCATTGCAGCGGACGACGACCGCTCCAGCTCAGGCAGTCATCGACTTCCTTCTGCTGTTCGGCGATGTGAATGTGCACCGGGCAGTGCTGGTCGCTGGCGGCCAGCACTTCGCTGATCTGCTGCGGCGTCACCGCGCGCAACGAGTGGAAACACAACCCCAGGGACTGAGCCGGTTGCTGCGCCAGGATCGGCTGCAAGCGCGACTGAAGCTTGAGGTAATTTTCAGTGCTGTTGATAAAGCGCCGCTGGCCGTCGTTTGGCGTCTGGCCGCCGAAACCGGAATGGCTGTAGAGCACCGGCAGCAGCGTCAGGCCAATACCGGCGGAGCTGGCAGCCTGGCTGATACGCAGCGCCAGTTCAGCCGGGTCGGCGTAAGGCTGGCCGTCGGTGTCGTGGTGCACGTAATGAAATTCCGCGACCGAGGTGTAACCGGCCTTGAGCATTTCGATGTATAGCTGACGGGCGATCACGCCGAGTTGATCCGGGCTGATTTTTCCGACGAGGCGATACATCAAATCGCGCCAGGTCCAGAAACTGTCGTTCGGATTGCCCGCCACTTCCGCCAGCCCGGCCATGGCTCGCTGGAACGCGTGGGAGTGCAGATTCGGCATGCCCGGCAGCAGCGGACCGCTTAGCCGTTCGGCGCCATCTGCGTGGGAATCGGCCTGGAGATGGGTCAAAACGCCATCGGCGCTGACCTCAAGACGTACATTGTTGGCCCATCCACTAGGCAGCAGCGCGCGTTCGGCAAAGAAGGCGGACATGGTTCAGCACCCCATCGTGTGTTATTTGTATATACATATACAGACGTTTGCCTGCTCGGTAAACTCCGGCAAGCTAGTAGCCCTCAACAATGAACAAGGATTAACCGTGACCACTCCGTCCGCCACATTGCCGCCGAATGCCAATCTGAGCGCCAATCTGGGCGACAGTCCGGCGCCCTTGTACGCCCGCGTCAAACAGATGATCACCCAGCAAATCGACAGTGGAAACTGGCCGCCGCACTACCGCGTTCCGTCGGAAAGCGAGCTGGTCAATCAACTGGGTTTCAGCCGCATGACCATCAACCGCGCGTTGCGCGAGATGACCGCCGACGGTCTGTTGGTGCGCATGCAGGGTGTCGGCACGTTCGTCGCCGAGCCGAAAAGCCAGTCCGCGCTGTTTGAAGTGCACAACATCGCCGACGAAATCGCCTCCCGTGGTCATCGCCACACTTGCAAGGTCATCACCCTCGAAGAAGAGGCCGCCGGTTCCGAGCGTGCACTGGCGCTGGACATGCGCGAAGGGCAGAAGGTCTTTCACTCGCTGATCGTGCACTTCGAAAACGATATTCCGGTGCAAATCGAAGACCGTTTCGTCAACGCGCTGGTGGCCCCGGAATACCTCAAGCAGGATTTCACCCTGCAAACCCCTTACGCCTACCTGAACCAGGTCGCGCCGCTGACCGAAGGCGAGCACGTGGTCGAGGCGATCCTGGCCGAGGCCAGCGAATGCAAATTGCTGCAGATTGAAAAGGGCGAGCCGTGCCTGCTGATCCGTCGCCGCACCTGGTCCGGCCGCCAGCCAGTGACCGCCGCCCGTTTGATCCACCCCGGTTCCCGTCATCGTCTGGAAGGCCGGTTTCACAAATAGAGAGCCATAAATGAAAACACAGGTTCTACGCGCCAAAGATTACCCACGCATGCCGTGGAAGAACGGCGGCGGCAGCACTGAAGAAATCACCCGGGATGCCGGCACAGGCCTCGATGGTTTCGGCTGGCGTCTGTCGATTGCCGATATTGGTGAGTCGGGCGGGTTCTCGACGTTTGCCGGCTACGAGCGGGTGATCACCGTGCTGCAAGGTGATGGCATGACCTTGCGTGTCGATGGCCAGGACACGCGGCCATTGTTACCGCTGGAGCCGTTTGCGTTCAGTGGTGAGAGCCAGGTTTCGTGCACGTTGCTCGGCGGGCCGATTCGCGATTTCAACCTGATCTATGCGCCGCAGCGTTATAGCGCACGGTTGCAGTGGCTGGACGGCACGCAGCGGTTCTTCAGTTCGGCCGGGACTGTGCTGGTGTTCAGTGTCACCGAGGTGTTGGACGTGAAGGTGGGTAACAACGACGCGCAACTGGGTCGCCATGATTGCCTGCAACTTGATGGTAATGCTGGCCTGCTGGAAGTCTCCAGTACCGGACCGTGCTGTGTGATCGAGCTGATTGCACGCTGATTCAAAATCCCTGAAAGATCGCAGCCTTCGGCAGCTCCTACATTGATCGTGTTCACCGCAAATGACACTGAACCCGTAGGAGCTGCCGAAGGCTGCGATCTTTTTGCTTTTCAACGTTCCCCAATGCGCACCACTTTGTTACCGAACGCCCCAGCGTGGCGCAAAACCCCGCTCAAGTAACAGCCGCTGCCCTCGCGCAAAATCCCCCCGAAAAATTTCATCCGCGTCAAAACCCTTGATCTACAGGCTTTCCGGCCCCTCAAAAACTTTTCTTGAATGCCCATCCAGCAAGTTGGCCGCTTGATTGCATATGCTTGTATGTACAAGTAAAGACGTATGCGTATGAGTCGACCGAGACTCCTCGCAGCGTCCACTGATTCGCTTGTGGCGCAACGATGCGCACAGGCTGGCTTGCCCACTGCCAGGGTTGGTTTGAATTGATCGCTGAGGAGTCTTTTTCGTGACTGACAATACCCAGAAACCTACTACCGCCTCTTTTACAAAGCACCGTGACGTAGAAATCCGCGCCGCACGCGGTAACAAGCTGACCGCCAAGAGCTGGCTGACCGAAGCGCCGCTGCGCATGTTGATGAACAACCTCGACCCGGAAGTTGCCGAAAACCCTAAAGAACTGGTGGTTTACGGTGGTATCGGTCGTGCAGCGCGTAACTGGGAATGCTACGACAAGATCGTCGAAAGCCTGACCAATCTGAATGACGACGAGACCCTGCTGGTGCAATCCGGCAAGCCGGTCGGCGTGTTCAAGACCCACACCAATGCCCCGCGCGTACTGATCGCCAACTCCAACCTGGTGCCACACTGGGCGAGCTGGGAACACTTCAACGAACTCGACGCCAAAGGCCTGGCCATGTACGGCCAGATGACCGCCGGCAGCTGGATCTACATCGGCAGCCAGGGCATCGTCCAGGGCACTTACGAAACCTTCGTCGAAGCCGGTCGCCAACACTACAACGATGACCTGAAAGGTCGTTGGGTCCTGACCGCCGGCCTCGGCGGCATGGGCGGCGCTCAGCCACTGGCTGCAACCCTGGCCGGCGCGTGCTCGCTGAACATCGAATGCCAGCAGGTCAGCATCGATTTCCGTCTGAACAGCCGTTACGTCGACGAGCAAGCCACCGACCTCGACGACGCCCTGGCCCGCATCGCCAAATACACCAAAGAAGGCAAGGCGATTTCCATCGCGCTGTTGGGCAACGCGGCGGAAATCCTGCCGGAACTGGTCAAGCGCGGCGTGCGCCCGGACATGGTCACCGACCAGACCAGCGCCCACGACCCGCTCAACGGTTACCTGCCGGCCGGCTGGACTTGGGAAGAGTACCGCGCTCGCGCCAAGACCGAGCCTGCTGCTGTCGTGAAAGCCGCCAAGCAATCCATGGCCGTGCACGTTAAAGCGATGCTCGAATTCCAGAAAATGGGCATTCCGACTTTCGACTACGGCAACAACATCCGTCAGATGGCCCAGGAAGAAGGCGTGGAAAACGCATTCGACTTCCCTGGCTTCGTACCGGCTTACATTCGTCCGCTGTTCTGCCGTGGCATCGGCCCGTTCCGTTGGGCTGCGCTGTCGGGCAACGCTGAAGACATCTACAAAACCGACGCCAAAGTCAAAGAGCTGATCCCGGACGACGCCCACCTGCACAACTGGCTGGACATGGCCCGCGAGCGCATCAGCTTCCAGGGTCTGCCGGCCCGTATCTGCTGGGTGGGCCTGGGCCTGCGCGCCAAGCTTGGCCTGGCGTTCAACGAAATGGTGCGTAGCGGCGAGTTGTCCGCGCCCATCGTGATCGGTCGCGACCACCTGGACTCCGGTTCGGTCGCCAGCCCGAACCGCGAAACCGAGTCGATGCAGGACGGTTCTGACGCTGTGTCCGACTGGCCATTGCTCAACGCTCTGCTGAACACCGCGAGCGGCGCGACCTGGGTTTCCCTGCACCACGGCGGCGGCGTCGGCATGGGCTTCTCCCAGCACTCGGGCATGGTGATTGTCTGCGACGGTACGGACGAAGCGGCCGAGCGTATCGCTCGCGTGCTGCACAACGACCCGGCGACCGGCGTTATGCGTCACGCCGATGCGGGTTACCAGATCGCCATCGATTGCGCCAAGGAGCAGGGCCTGAACCTGCCGATGATTACCGGTAAATAAAACGGGCTGGCTTAACGCAATACCTGTAGGAGCTGCCGAAGGCTGCGATCTTTTGATCTTGATCTTTAAAAGATCGCAGCCTCGTTTCACTCGACAGCTCCTACGCAGTTCTGACGCAGTTCTGACGAAGCTCTAACTAATACCGACCAACAATCCACAGAGGTTGAATCATGGCTGTTAACAGCGATCGTGCAGGCAGTAAACCGTTGATCGAGAAGCGTTCGATCGACTATATCCCGGAAGCGGAAAGACACGGTCGTCTATTTAGCCAGTTCACCCTGTGGATGGGGGCCAACCTGCAAATCACCGCGATTGTCACCGGGGCCCTGGCCGTGGTGCTGGGCGGTGACGTTTTCTGGTCGTTGATCGGTTTGTTGATCGGTCAACTGCTCGGCGGCGGCGTCATGGCGTTGCATGCGGCGCAAGGGCCCAAGCTTGGCCTGCCGCAGATGATTTCCAGCCGGGTACAGTTCGGCGTGTATGGCGCGGCCATCCCGATCGTGCTGGTCTGCTTGATGTACCTCGGCTTCACCGCAACGGGAACGGTGTTATCCGGTCAGGCGCTGGGCCAGTTGTTTGGTGTCAGCGACAGCTTCGGCATCCTGATTTTCGCCAGTGTCATCGTGCTGGTCACGGTGCTCGGTTATCGGGTGATCCATTGGATCGGCCGTGTTGCCAGTGTCATTGGCGTGATTGCCTTTGTTTATCTGTTCAGCCGTCTGATGAGCCAGGTTGATGTTGGCGCACTGTTGCAAATCCGCCACTTCAGCTGGAGCAGTTTCCTGCTCGCGGTATCGCTCGCGGCGTCCTGGCAGATCGCCTTCGGCCCTTACGTGGCTGACTACTCTCGCTACCTGCCGAGCAATATTTCCTCGGTGAAAACTTTTTTTGCCGCAGGCGCAGGCTCGGTCATTGGTGCGCAGGTCGCGATGGTTCTCGGCGTGTTCGCTGCCGCATCGGCCAACGGCCAATTCGCAGGCCATGAAGTCGCCTACATCGTGGGGCTGGGCGGTACCGGTGCCACCGCTGCGCTGCTGTATTTCAGTATCGCGTTCGGCAAGGTCACCATCTCCACGCTGAACTCCTACGGCAGCTTCATGTGCATTGCGACCATCATCAGCGGTTTCCGTGGTGACCTGAAAGTATCGCGCTTGCAGCGCCTGGTCTTCGTGCTGGTGATTGTGGGTGCTGCGACCCTGATGGCGCTGCTTGGTCAGCACTCGTTCCTTGGTGCGTTCAAGTCCTTCATCCTCTTCCTGCTCGCATTCTTCACGCCATGGAGCGCGATCAACCTGGTGGACTACTACTGCATCACCCGCGAGCGCTATGACGTGCCGGCACTGGCCGATCCAAACGGTCGCTACGGCCGCTGGAACATGCTCGGTATCAGCATCTATGTGTTCGGTGTGCTGGTGCAGTTGCCGTTCATTTCCACCAAGTTCTATACCGGTCCGCTGGTGGCCGCGCTGGGCGATGTGGATATTTCCTGGATCATCGGCCTGGTGGTTCCCGCCGCCCTGTATTACGTGTGTGCCAAAAAATGGCACGGCACCGTGCCCGATCAACTGATTCTGCCGGTCGAGCAGGACAGCGTTGTACAACCTAAAAAAAGCGGGGCCGGTCGCGCAGCGGCGCAGGCCTGACTGGATGTGGACAGGGCTGGATGCCTCTTGACTGCCGTAAGCCAACTCATGATTAGGAGCGTCACAACAATGAAATCGAACAAGACCCTGCTGACCACTTTGCTTTCCATGGGCCTGCTCGCCAGTGCCGGCGCCACTCAGGCCGCCGGTTGGTGCGAGTCGGGTAAACCGGTGAAGTTCGCCGGCCTGAACTGGGAAAGCGCCATGCTGCTGACCGACGTGTTGCAAGTCGTGTTGGAGAAGGGCTACGACTGCAAGACCGACAGCTTGCCAGGCAACTCCATCACCATGGAAAACGCCCTGAGCAGCAATGACATCCAGGTGTTTGCCGAAGAGTGGGTCGGCCGCAGCGAGGTCTGGAACAAGGCCGAGAAGGCCGGAAAAGTCGTTGGTGTCGGCGCGCCGGTGGTCGGTGCCATCGAAGGCTGGTACGTGCCGCGCTACGTGATCGAAGGCGATGCCAAGCGCAAGCTGGAACCCAAGGCGCCAGACCTGAAAAACATCGCCGACCTGGCCAAGTACTCCGCCGTGTTCAAGGATCAGGAAGAACCCTCCAAGGGCCGTTTCTACAACTGCCCGGCCGGTTGGACCTGTGAACTGGACAACAGCGAAATGCTGAAAAGCTACGGTCTGGAAAGCACCTACACCAACTTCCGCCCAGGCACCGGCCCGGCACTGGATGCGGCGGTGCTGTCGAGCTACAAGCGTGGCGAGCCGATCCTGTTCTACTACTGGTCGCCAACGCCGCTGATGGGCCAGGTTGATCTGGTCAAACTCGAAGAGAAGCCAGGCGTGGATAAGAGCGTGACCATCAAGGTCGGCTTGTCCAAGGCTTTCCACGAGCAAGCCCCGGAACTGGTGGCTGTGCTGGAAAAGGTCAACCTGCCGATCGACATCCTCAACCAGAACCTGGGGCGCATGACCAAAGAGCGGATCGAATCGCCAAAACTGGCCAAGATCTTCTTGAAGGAACATCCTGAAGTCTGGCACGCATGGGTGAGCGACGACGCAGCCAAGAAAATCGACGCGGCCTTGTAGGTTGAGCTTCTCCGACTGTCGGCAACGGCAGTCGGACGCTTGATCGCAACCCCTTGATTGAGAGTCTCTTATGTTTCCCGAAAGCTTTACCTTTTCCATCGCCGACTGGGTCAACAGTTGGGTCGATTCGCTGGTCACCAACTACGGCGACGTGTTCCGGCACATCTCCGACACCCTGTTGTGGGCCATCGTCAATCTTGAAGGCTTGCTGCGTGCGGCGCCCTGGTGGCTGATGCTGGCCATCGTGGCGGGCGTGGCCTGGCACGCGACCCGTAAAGTCGTGACCACGGCGGTGATCGTCGGTCTGCTGTTCCTGGTCGGCGCGGTCGGCCTCTGGGACAAGCTGATGCAGACCCTCGCGCTGATGATGGTGGCGACGGTCATTTCGGTGCTGATCGGCATCCCGTTGGGCATTCTCTCGGCCCGCAGCAATCGCCTGCGTTCGGTGCTGATGCCGATGCTCGACATCATGCAAACCATGCCGAGCTTCGTGTACCTGATCCCGGTGCTGATGCTATTCGGCCTGGGCAAAGTCCCGGCGATTTTCGCCACGGTGATCTACGCCGCGCCTCCGCTGATTCGCCTGACCGACCTGGGCATCCGCCAGGTTGACGGTGAAGTGATGGAAGCGATCAACGCCTTCGGTGCCAACCGTTGGCAGCAACTGTTCGGCGTGCAACTGCCGCTGGCCCTGCCGAGCATCATGGCCGGGATCAACCAGACCACCATGATGGCCCTGTCGATGGTGGTGATCGCCTCGATGATCGGTGCCCGTGGCTTGGGCGAAGACGTGTTGGTGGGAATTCAGACCCTCAACGTCGGACGTGGCCTCGAGGCCGGTCTGGCGATCGTGATTCTGGCAGTGGTGATCGACCGCATTACTCAAGCGTATGGTCGGCCACGGCATGAGGTGAGCAAATGAACGACGCAACCGTGAGCAAAATCGAAGTCAAAAACGTCTTCAAGATTTTCGGCAACCGTTCCAAGGACGCGCTGGGCATGATTGGCCAGGGCAAGACCAAGGACCAGGTGCTGGCCGAAACCGGCTGCGTGGTCGGCGTGAACGACTTGTCCCTGAGCATCGGCACCGGCGAGATCTTCGTGATCATGGGCCTGTCGGGTTCCGGCAAATCGACCCTGGTGCGTCACTTCAATCGCCTGATCGACCCGACGAGCGGCGCGATCCTGGTGGACGGCGTGGACATCCTGCAATACGACATGGAAGCCCTGCGCGAATTTCGCCGGCACCGTATCAGCATGGTGTTCCAGAGCTTCGGCCTGCTGCCGCACAAGACCGTGGTGGACAACGTTGCCTACGGCTTGAAAGTGCGTGGCGAGAGCAAGCAAATGTGCTCCGAGCGCGCGCTGCACTGGATCAATACCGTGGGCCTGAAGGGCTACGAAAACAAATACCCGCACCAACTCTCGGGCGGCATGCGTCAACGGGTGGGCCTGGCCCGTGCTTTGGCGGCGGACACCGACATCATCCTGATGGACGAAGCGTTCAGCGCCCTCGATCCGCTGATCCGCGCCGAAATGCAGGACCAGTTGCTGGAACTGCAAAAGACCCTGCACAAGACCATCGTCTTCATCACCCACGACCTCGACGAGGCCGTGCGCATCGGCAACCGCATTGCGATCCTCAAGGATGGGCGGCTGATTCAGGTCGGCACGCCAAGAGAGATCCTGCATTCGCCGGCAGATGAGTATGTCGACCGGTTCGTGCAGCGGCGGGCGGCGGTGGTTTAAAGAGATTTGCGGTGTCCGTGAGGGCCCCTTCGCGGGCAAGCCTCGCTCCTACAGGTTGTGTGTTGTGGCCCAGTCCTTGGCACTCCCCAATCCCGTAGGAGCGAGGCTTGCCCGCGAAGAGGCCGGTAAAGCTGCATCAATATTCAAGTGGTACGCACGAGGTCAATGATGTCCCAGGCTGAAAAAATCGTTATCGCCGACGCGCCGCTGCGTTGGCAGGATGTGGTCGCGGTCGCCCGTCATGGTGCGCAGCTTGAGCTGTCGCCTCAGACCTGGGCGCGCATCGACAACGCCCAGGCCATCGTCCAGCGCATCGTCGCCAGCGGCGAACGGGCCTATGGCGTCAACACCGGCCTCGGCGCCTTGTGCAACGTCTCGCTCAAAGACGAACAACTCAGCCAGTTGTCGCGCAACACCTTGCTCAGCCATGCCTGTGGCGTCGGCGCGCCATTGGCCGACGAACAGACCCGCGCGATCATTTGCGCCGCCATTCGCAACTACAGCCACGGCAACTCCGGCATTCATCGCCGCGTCGTCGAAGGCCTGCTGGCGCTGCTTAATCGCGGCATCACCCCGCAAGTGCCGTCCCAGGGGTCGGTGGGTTACCTGACCCACATGGCCCACGTCAGCATCGCGTTGTTGGGCGTCGGCAATGTCAGCTATCGCGGGCAGATTGTTCCGGCGCAACAAGCCCTGGCCGAGGAAGGCCTGGAGCCGGTTCAGCTCGGCGCCAAGGACGGGTTGTGCCTGGTCAACGGTACGCCGTGCATGACCGGCCTCAGTTGCCTGGCCCTGGCCGACGCGACGCGCCTGGTGCAATGGGCCGATGTGATCGGCGCCATGAGTTTCGAAGCCCAGCGTGGTCAGATCGCCGCGTTCGATGCCGAAATCATCGCGCTCAAACCGCACCCGGGCATGCAGCAAGTCGGCATCAATTTGCGGGCGTTGCTCGATGGCAGTGAAGTGATTGCCTCGAGCAAAGGCATTCGTACTCAGGATGCCCTGAGCATCCGTTCGATCCCGCAGGTTCACGGCGCCGCTCGCGATCAACTGGAGCACGCCCGGAAGCAGATCGAAACCGAACTCAACTCGGTCACCGACAACCCGATGCTGCTGGGCACGCCGGACAACTATCGCGTGATGTCCCAGGCCAACCCCCACGGACAATCCGTGGCCATGGCGGCGGATTTGCTGGCAATCGCCATGGCCGAAATCGGCTCCATCGCCGAGCGGCGCCTGGACCGTTTGATCAACCCCCACGTCAGCGGTTTGCCGGCATTTCTGGTGGCCAATCCGGGGGTTAACTCCGGGATGATGATCGTCCAGTATGTCGCCGCGTCGTTGTGTGCGGAAAACCGCCAATTGGCGCAACCGGCGGTGCTCGACAACTATGTCACTTCGGGCCTGCAGGAAGACCATTTGAGCCTGGGCACCAACGCCGCGCTGAAGCTGCATCGCGCATTGGAAAACTGCACGCAAATCCTCGCCATCGAGTATCTGTTGGCCGCCCAGGCGTTTGAATTTTTGAAAGAGCAGCGTTTTGGCGCGGGCACCGATGCGGCGTGGCGTCTGCTGCGCGAACGCGTCCCGGCTTACGACCAGGACCGTTGGTTGGCGCCGGACATCGCCGCTGCTGCCAGCGTGTTGAAAGACCCGATTTTGCTGCACAAGGCTTTACCCAGCCTCAACTGATTTCTACACAAAAACCAGCGTGCCAAGGCGCGTCTCTCCAAAAGCGAGACGCGACGGACAACGGATATCTCCGGAGCGACTGGTGAGTTCATAACAACTCTCCAAAGGAGCACAAAATGACTGCGCTTAACCTTGTTCCCGGCCAACTGAGCCTTGCCCAACTGCGTGATATCTATCAGCACCCGGTCAAAATCACCCTCGACAACAGCGCTTCGGCGCAGATTGAGGCCAGCGTTGCCTGCGTGGAGCAGATCCTCGCCGAGAACCGCACCGCTTACGGCATCAACACCGGTTTCGGCCTGCTGGCCTCGACCCGCATCGCCAGCGAAGACCTGGAAAACCTCCAGCGCTCCTTGGTGCTGTCCCACGCCGCCGGTGTCGGCGAGCCGATCAGCGACGCGTTGGTACGGCTGGTCATGGTGCTCAAGGTCAACAGCCTGAGCCGTGGTTTCTCCGGCATCCGTCGCGTAGTGATCGACGCGCTGATCGCCCTGATCAACGCCGAGGTGTACCCGCACATTCCATTGAAAGGTTCGGTCGGCGCCTCCGGTGACCTCGCGCCTTTGGCCCACATGTCCCTGGTGCTGCTGGGCGAAGGCAAGGCGCGCTACAAAGGCGAGTGGATGGAAGCGACCGAAGCGCTGAAAGTCGCCGGTCTGACCCCGCTGACCCTCGCGGCGAAAGAAGGCCTGGCGTTGCTCAACGGCACCCAGGTTTCCACCGCTTACGCACTGCGCGGTTTGTTTGAAGGCGAAGACCTGTTCGCCGGCGCCCTGGCCATCGGTGGCCTGACGGTTGAAGCGGTGTTGGGCTCGCGCTCGCCGTTCGATGCACGCATCCACGCTGCCCGTGGCCAGAAAGGCCAGATCGACGCTGCCGCCGCTTACCGCGATTTGCTCGGCGAGCGCAGTGAAGTGTCCGACTCCCACGAAAACTGCGAAAAGGTTCAGGACCCGTACTCCCTGCGCTGCCAGCCGCAAGTCATGGGCGCCTGCCTGACCCAGTTCCGTCAAGCCGCTGAAGTGTTGGCCGTCGAAGCCAACGCCGTCTCCGACAACCCATTGGTCTTCGCCGCTGAAGGCGACGTGATCTCCGGCGGTAACTTCCACGCCGAGCCAGTGGCCATGGCCGCTGACAACATGGCGTTGGCCATCGCCGAAATCGGTTCCCTGAGCGAACGCCGTATCTCGCTGATGATGGACAAACACATGTCGCAACTGCCGCCGTTCCTGGTGGCCAATGGCGGCGTGAACTCGGGCTTCATGATCGCCCAGGTGACTGCGGCCGCACTGGCCAGCGAGAACAAGGCGTTGTCCCATCCGCATTCGGTGGACAGTTTGCCGACTTCCGCCAACCAGGAAGACCATGTGTCCATGGCTCCGGCGGCGGGCAAGCGTCTGTGGGAAATGGCCGAAAACACCCGTGGCGTGCTGGCGGTGGAATGGCTGGCGGCGTGCCAGGGCCTGGACCTGCGTGAGGGCCTGAAAACCTCGACGAAACTGGAAAAGGCGCGGGGCATTCTGCGCGCAGAAGTGCCGTTCTATGAGAAGGACCGGTTCTTCGCGCCGGACATCAATGCCGCGACCGAGCTGTTGGCGACCCGTTGCCTGAATGAGCTGGTGTCGGCGAAGTTGCTGCCGAGCCTTTAATGGCCTCTTCGCGAGCAAGCCCGCTCCCCCATTGGATTGCGTAAACCCTGTGGGAGCGGGCTTGCTCGCGAATCGATTTTGAACATTGTGGAGACTAAGGGATGAAAACCCTCTGGCAACACTGCCACGTCGCAACCATGGCGCAAGGCGTCTACTCGATCATCGAGGATGCGGCCATCGTGACGTCCGGTGCGTTGATTGAGTGGATCGGCCCGCGCAGCGAACTGCCGTCCGGCGACTACCCGGCCGTCAACGATTTGAAAGGGGCCTGGGTCACCCCGGGCCTGATCGACTGCCACACCCACACGGTGTTCGGCGGTAACCGCAGCGGTGAATTCGAACAGCGCCTGCAAGGCGTCAGCTATTCCGAAATCGCCGCTGCCGGTGGTGGCATCGCCAGCACCGTGCGCGCGACCCGCGCCGCCACTGAAGACGAGCTGTTCGCCAGCGCCGCCAAGCGTCTGAAAAGCCTGCTGCGCGATGGCGTGACCACGGTCGAGATGAAATCCGGTTACGGACTGGACCTGGCCAGCGAGCGCAAAATCCTGCGGGTCATCCGTCGCCTCGGCGCCGAGCTGCCGGTCAGCGTGCGTAGCACGTGTCTGGCGGCCCACGCCTTGCCGCCGGAGTACAAAGATCGCGCCGACGACTACATCGAGCACATCTGCGCCGAGATGCTGCCGGCCCTGGCCGCCGAAGGCTTGGTGGATGCGGTAGACGCGTTCTGCGAATACCTGGCGTTCTCGCCAGCGCAAGTCGAGCGGGTGTTTATCACCGCGCAGCAACTTGGTTTGCCGGTGAAACTGCACGCTGAGCAATTGTCGTCGCTGCACGGTTCGAGCCTGGCGGCGCGTTATCACGCACTGTCCGCCGATCACCTGGAATTCATGGACGAAGCCGACGCCATCGCCATGGCCGCGTCCGGCACCGTCGCGGTGCTGCTGCCGGGTGCGTTCTACTTCCTGCGGGAAACCCAGTTGCCACCGATGGAGGCCCTGCGCAAACACGGGGTGAAAATCGCCATCGCCAGTGACCTCAACCCCGGCACTTCGCCGGCACTGTCGTTGCGCTTGATGCTGAACATGGCCTGCACCTGTTTCCGCATGACCCCGGAAGAAGCCCTGGCCGGCGCCACGATTCACGCCGCCACGGCGCTGGGCATGGCTGAAACTCATGGGTCGCTGGAAGTCGGCAAGGTCGCGGATTTCGTGGCGTGGCAAATCGATCGTCCCGCCGACCTGTCGTACTGGCTGGGCGGTGACCTGGAGAAACGCGTCGTGCGTCACGGCGTCGAAACAAGCGTTTAGGAGAGCAGTTGTGGATAAGGTTCTGAACTTCAAACAAGGCCGCGTGCCGCTGCTGATCAGCATGCCCCACGCCGGTTTGCGCCTGACCCCGGCGGTCGAGGCCGGGTTGATCCCCGACGCACGCAGCCTGCCGGACACCGACTGGCACATTCCGCAGCTGTACGAATTCGCGGTTGAACTGGGCGCCAGCACCCTGGCCGCCGAGTATTCGCGGTTTGTCATCGACCTGAACCGACCGTCCGACGACAAACCGCTGTATGTCGGCGCCACCACGGGCCTGTACCCGGCGACGTTGTTCGACGGTATTCCACTGTTCCAGGAAGGTCTGGAACCGTCGGCGGCCGAGCGCGCGACCTATCTGGAACAGGTCTGGACGCCGTATCACAGCACCTTGCAGAACGAACTGGCGCGACTCAAAGCCGAATTCGGCTACGCGTTGTTGTTCGACGCGCATTCGATCCGTTCGATCATCCCGCACCTGTTCGACGGCAAACTGCCGGACTTCAACCTCGGCACCTTCAACGGCGCCAGTTGCGATCCACAATTGGCCACGCAACTGGAAGCGATCTGCGCCCGGCACACCGATTACAGCCATGTGCTGAACGGCCGCTTCAAGGGCGGCCACATCACCCGGCATTACGGTAACCCGGCGGAGAATATCCACGCGGTGCAACTGGAGCTGGGGCAGTGCACGTACATGGAAGAGTTTGAGCCGTTCCGTTATCGACCGGATTTGGCTGGGCCGACGCAAGTGGTGCTCAAGGAGTTGCTGCAAGGGTTGTTGGCTTGGGGTCAGAAGCACTACGGGGCTTAAGATCAAAAGATCGCAGCCTTCGGCAGCTCCTACATGGGATGCGTACACCCTGTAGGAGCTGCCGAAGGCTGCGATCTTTTTTGGCGCTGTCGCCACCGTGCAAATCTCGGTCGCCACAGTTCGCTTTTACCCGCTCGACGCTGCGTAATGTTCTGGGCACGGTGCATAAAGACACCGACCCCCACAATAATCCGCTGCCGCACGAGATCCCTCCGATGAAAAGACTGTTCACCCGCTGTCTCTCAATCCTCTGCGGCACCGCTCTGTTGAGCACCACGGCCCTGGCCAGTGAAGATGCGTCCTGCAAAGCCGTGCGCATGGGGGTGGTCAACTGGACCGACGTGATCGCCACCAGCGGCATGGCCGATGTGTTGCTCAATGGTCTGGGTTACGAAAGCAAGCAAACCAGCGCCGTGCAGCAGATCATCTTCGCCGGCATCCGCGACAAGCGCCTCGACATCTTCCTCGGTTACTGGAAACCGGCGATGGACAAGAACATCGCCCCGTTCGTTGCCGCCAACCAAGTCAAGGTCATGGAAAAACCAAGCCTGGCCGACGCCCAGGCCACCCTCGCCGTGCCGGACTATGTGGCCGACGCCGGCCTGAAAACCTTTGCCGATATTGCCAAGTTCAAAGACAAGCTCGGCGGCAAGATCTACGGCATCGAGCCGGGCAGCGGCGCCAACACCACGATCAAGACCATGATCGAAACCAACCACTTCGGCCTGAAGGATTTCAAACTGATCGAGTCCGGTGAGGCCGGCATGCTCGCCGCCGTACAACGGGCGGTGAACCGCAAGGAGTTCGTGGTGTTCGTCGGCTGGACCCCGCACCCGATGAACATCAACATGAAGATCGCCTACCTGACCGGCAGCGAGGACGTCTACGGCCCGAACGAAGGTGCAGCGACCGTCTCCACCGTTACCGCCCCGGACTACGCCGAACGCTGCCCGAACGTAACTCGTCTGCTGCAGAACCTGACGTTCACCGCGTCCCAGGAAAGCCAGTTGATGGTGCCGATCATGGAGCGCAAAACCCCTCAGGACGTGGCCAAGGCTTGGCTGCGTGATCATCCCGAAGACCTTCAGCGCTGGCTGGCCGGGGTCAGCAGTGTGGATGGCAAGGATGGCGTGGCCACCGTTCAGGCCAGCCTGAAAAACTGACCTCAGACACACATCCGGTGGGAGCGGGCTTGCTCGCGAAAGCGGTGTGTCAGTTGACATTAATGTGCCTGACACGACGCCTTCGCGAGCAAGCCCGCTCCCACAGGGGGGGCTCATTTACATCCATCATTTTTGATCGGCAGACCCATGGCGCCTTATCTCCTCACAGATGAAATGTCAGCCTTCGTCGCGAAAACCCTCGGTTTCAGTAGCGCCGATAGCAGCCTTAGCGGCTTGCGCCAGGCCTACAGCGAGATGTGCCGGGCGTTTACCCCGCCACGTCCCGCCGGGCTGGAGGTCACTGACTTCACGCTATCGGGCGTGGCGGTGCGTTCCTATCGTCCGCCCGTGACACCAGCGGCCAGCGGCTGGCCATGCATTTTGTATTTGCACGGCGGTGGCTGGGTGGTGGGGGATCTCGATTCCCATGACTTCATCTGCGCTGAACTCGCCGCGACGTTGGGGGCGATGGTGGTGGCCGTGGATTATCGGTTGGCGCCGGAGCATCCGTTCCCGGCCGGGTTCGATGATTGCCTGAAGGTCTGGCGAGCGCTGCGTTCGGGGCCGTTCTGGTTTGATCCCGCGCACATGCTCGTGGCCGGGGACAGCGCCGGCGGCAACCTGGCCGCCGCGTTATGTTTGGCCTTGCGCGATGCGGGCGAGCCGCTGCCGACCGCCCAGGTGCTGATTTATCCGGGGCTGGGCGGCGATCATCAGTTGCCGTCACGCAGCGAATGCGCGGATGCGCCATTACTCAGCAGCAGCGATGTGGATTGTTATCACGCGCTCTATTTGAGTGGCGCCGGACAACCGACCGCCTATGCCATGCCTTTGCTCGCCGAGGATTTCAGCGGTTTGCCACCGGCGTGGGTCGCCGTGGCGCAATTCGACCCGTTGCGCGATGACGGTGTGCGTTATGCCGAGCGACTCAACGCCGCCGGTGTGAGCGCGACGCTGTACGACGGGGAAGGGCTGGTTCACGGTTGTTTGCGGGCGCGCGGGCAGGTCGCCGAGGTCGACCGACTCTATGAAAACCTGTTCGGGTTTCTGGCTGACAGGCTCTGACGCTGCAAGGGCATGCTCATTGACGTAATTCGGGTTTATGATGCCGGACGGCAGAATAATTGAAGTCCCCACAGGGATGACCTCGACCCCTTACGGAGCGTGCAATGCAGACTTTGTACCCGCAGATCAAACCCTACGCCCGGCACGATCTGGCCGTCGATAAAACCCACACGCTGTACGTCGACGAAAGCGGTTCACCGGAAGGTTTGCCGGTGGTGTTCATCCACGGCGGCCCCGGCGCCGGGTGTGATGCGCAGAGCCGTCGCTATTTCGATCCCAATCTGTATCGCATTGTTACCTTCGACCAGCGCGGTTGCGGTCGCTCCACGCCCCACGCCAACCTTGAAAACAACACCACCTGGGATCTGGTCGCCGACCTTGAGCGGATTCGCAAACACCTGAACATCGAAAAATGGGTGTTGTTCGGCGGCTCCTGGGGTTCGACCCTGGCGCTGGCCTACGCGCAAACCCATCCGGAGCGCGTCCACGGTCTGATCCTGCGTGGGATCTTTCTCTGCCGTCCGCAGGAAATCGAGTGGTTCTACCAGGCTGGCGCCAGCCGTTTGTTCCCCGACTACTGGCAGGACTACATCGCGCCGATCCCGCTGGACGAGCGCGGCGACTTGCTCACCGCGTTCCACAAGCGCCTGACCGGTAACGACCAGATCGCCCAGATGCACGCGGCCAAAGCCTGGTCCACCTGGGAAGGCCGGACCGCGACCCTGCGGCCGAACCCGCTGGTGGTCGATCGCTTCTCCGAGCCGCAACGGGCGCTGTCGATTGCCCGCATCGAGTGCCATTACTTCACCAACAACGCCTTCCTTGAGCCGAACCAGCTGATTCGCGACATGGGCAAGATCGCCCATTTGCCGGGTGTGATCGTTCACGGTCGTTACGATGTCATCTGCCCGCTGGACAATGCCTGGGAACTGCACCAGAACTGGCCGAACAGCGAGCTGCAAGTGATCCGCGATGCCGGTCACGCCGCGTCCGAACCGGGCATCACCGATGCCCTGGTACGTGCCGCTGGTCAGATGGCTCGGCGCTTGCTTGATCTGCCGCCTGAAGAAGCATGAAGGGCCTGCTGCAACGCGTGCGTGGCGCGCGAGTCGAGGTGGCGGGGCAGGTGGTTGGCGCGGTAGACCAGGGTTTGCTGGTACTGGTGGCGGTCGAGCCCGAGGACACTCGGGCCAGCGCCGACAAACTTCTGCATAAGCTGCTTAACTATCGTGTATTCAGCGACGCCGAGGGCAAGATGAATTTGTCCCTGGCGGATGTTGGCGGTGGGTTGCTGTTGGTCTCGCAGTTCACCCTGGCCGCCGACACCAAGAGCGGGTTGCGTCCGAGTTTTTCGACGGCGGCGCCGCCGGCCCTTGGCGAAGAACTTTTCGACTATCTATTAGGCAAAGCGAAACAGGTGCATGGCACTGTGGCATCAGGTAGATTCGGCGCGGACATGCAGGTGCACTTGGTCAATGATGGCCCGGTAACCTTCCTGTTACAGACCTGACGTCGCTTGAAACACCTTTTTAAGGGCATTTCGACTGAAAACAGGGGTTTTTCGCGATAAATACTTTGTTACCCCTGATGCGTTGTAACGCGGCCTACTAGATAATCGCGCGCTACGGGGATCAGCGTTCGTTGGTCCATTTTGACTTAGGTAGAGACTTGCCCGGAGCCTGTTGGGGAATCATTTAGCCCCATAGGAGTCGGAACAATGCTCGCCAACCTGGCATATAGATAGCTGGCCGTTGGTTTTTTGATCTGTTTTCGGCGAGGGTTGCTCGTGATTGTTAGTCCCTGTAATGCACCAAATTTGTCTGCCAAACGGTTCCGAAGCGCTCTGGTAGCGGGCTCTGCACTGCTCTGCCTGCTCAGCGCCGGCCAGCTTTGGGCATTCAATCTGGATGATGTGTCGGTCAAGGCGAAAGAGCTGGCCGCGCAGAAATACGAAGCTCCGCGCAGTAACCTGCCGAACGAATTCCGCGAGATGAAATTCGCGGACTATCAAAAAATTCGTTTCCGCACCGAAAAAGCCGAGTGGGCCGATCAGAAAACCCCGTTCAAGCTTTCGTTCTATCACCAGGGCATGCACTTCGACACCCCGGTGAAAATCAACGAAATCACGGCCAATACCGTCGAAGAGATCAAGTACGACCCAAGTCGTTTCGATTTCGGCGACGTGAAATTTGATCCTAAAGCCACCGAACAACTGGGATATGCCGGTTTCCGTGTGCTGTACCCGATCAACAAGGCCGACAAGCAAGACGAGATCATGACCATGCTCGGCGCGAGTTACTTCCGCGTTGTCGGCAAAGGTCACACCTATGGCTTGTCCGCTCGCGGCATGGCCATCGATACCGCATTGCCGTCCGGCGAAGAATTCCCGCGTTTCACCGAGTTCTGGATTCAACAGCCAAAACCGGGTGACAAGCACCTGGTGATCTTCGCGCTGCTGGATTCGCCGCGTGCCACCGGTGCCTATCGCCTGACCCTGCGTCCGGGCAGCGACACCGTGGTCGACGTCAAGGCCAAGATGTTCCTGCGTGACAAAGTCACCAAGCTTGGCGTTGCGCCGCTGACCAGCATGTTCCTGTTCGGCGCCAACCAGCCGTCGAAAGTGCTCAACTATCGTCGCGAACTGCACGACTCCAGCGGTCTGTCGATCCATGCCGGCAACGGCGAGTGGATCTGGCGTCCGCTGAACAACCCGAAACACCTGGCGGTGAGCAACTTCTCCATCGAGAACCCGCGCGGCTTCGGCTTGTTGCAACGTGGCCGTGACTTCAGCCACTACGAAGACCTCGACGACCGCTACGACAAACGCCCAAGTGCCTGGATCGAGCCAAAAGGCGATTGGGGCAAGGGTTCTGTAGACCTGGTGGAAATTCCGACCGCTGACGAAACCAACGACAACATCGTTGCTTTCTGGAGCCCGGAAAAACTGCCGGAGCCAGGCCAGCCGCTCGATGTTGCCTATCGCATGCACTGGACCATCGACGAAGCCGCGATCCACGCCCCGGACAGTGCCTGGGTTAAACAAACCCTGCGTTCTACCGGCGACGTCAAGCAGTCGAACCTGATCCGTCAGCCCGATGGCAGCGTTGCCTATCTGGTGGACTTCGAAGGCCCGTCCCTGGCTGCATTGCCGGAAACCGCCGATGTGCGCAGCCAGGTCAGCGTTGGCGACAATGCCGAACTGGTCGAAAACAGCGTGCGTTACAACCCTGAAACCAAGGGCTGGCGCCTGACCCTGCGCATGAAGATCAAAGACGCGGGCAAATCCACCGAGATGCGCGCGGCTCTGGTCGAGAACATCGTGCCTGAGGACCTGGCCAAGTCTTCGATTCCAGCCTCCAATTCTTCTGTTGCCAAGGCCGACAAGGTCGCCGCCAAGCAACAAGAGAAAACCGACAAGGAAGCCAAGGACGCCAAGCAAGCCGAAGGCAAACAAGCCGACGCCAAGCCCGCTGCCGATGCCAAGAACAAGGACAACAAAGACGCCAAGCAGCCTGCTGCTGCGGACGCGGCCCCAGCCACACCGGATTCGGCGGCGACTGAAGAAGTCCTGACCGAGACCTGGAGCTACCAGTTGCCTGCCGATGAGTAATTCTCAAGTACGGCCAGAGACTCTGTCGGAGTATCTGGCGCATCTACCGATGACCGACGAGCAGCGCGCGGAACTCGCGGGCTGCCAGTCCTTCAGTGAACTGCACCAGCGTCTGTCGTCCTCGACGTTCGACGCGCCGACCGAGGCCGCCCAGGCTTCGGTGGGCAAGCGCCTGCTGCTGAACAGTGCCGAAGAGCTCGAAGAAGCGGAGATGCTGGCGGTTGACGCCAGTGGGCGTGTCGTCCTCAAGGCGACCCCGCCGATTCGCCGGACCAAAGTCGTGCCGGAGCCATGGCGCACCAACATTCTGGTGCGCGGCTGGCGCCGGATGACCGGTCGCACCAATCCGCCGGCCCCGCCGAAGGATGAACGCGTGTTGCCGGCGGCTCGCTGGCGCACCGTGGGTTCGATCCGTCGCTACATCCTGTTGGTGTTGATGCTCGGCCAGACCATCGTGGCCGGTTGGTACATGAAAGGCATCATGCCGTACCAGGGCTGGTCGTTCGTCGACCTCAACGAAGTGCTGCACCAATCGCTACTGCAAACCGCCACCCAAGTGCTGCCGTATGCGCTGCAAACCAGCATCCTGATTCTGTTCGGGATTCTGTTCTGCTGGGTCTCGGCTGGTTTCTGGACCGCGCTGATGGGCTTCCTCGAGTTGCTCACCGGCCACGATAAATACCGTATCTCCGGTAAAAGCGCCGGTAACGAGCCGATTGCCAAGGACGCACGCACCGCACTGGTGATGCCGATCTGCAACGAAGACGTGCCGCGTGTATTCGCCGGTCTGCGGGCGACCTTCGAGTCGGTCGCGGCCACGGGTGACCTGGACCGTTTCGACTTCTTCGTCCTAAGCGACAGTAACGAAACCGATATCTGCGTGGCCGAGCAACAGGCCTGGCTGGACGTCTGCCGTGAAGCCAAGGGCTTCGGCAAGATCTTCTATCGCCGCCGCCGCCGCCGCGTCAAACGTAAAAGCGGCAACCTCGACGACTTCTGCCGTCGCTGGGGCGGTGACTACAAGTACATGGTCGTGCTCGACGCGGACTCCGTGATGAGCGGCGAATGCCTGACCAGTCTGGTGCGCTTGATGGAAGCCACGCCGGACGCCGGGATCATCCAGACCGCGCCACGGGCGTCGGGCATGGACACCCTTTATGCGCGCATGCAGCAGTTTGCGACCCGTGTTTACGGTCCGCTGTTCACCGCCGGCCTGCACTTCTGGCAGTTGGGTGAATCCCACTACTGGGGCCACAACGCGATCATCCGCATGAAGCCGTTTATCGAGCACTGCGCCCTGGCGCCGTTGCCGGGTAAAGGTGCGTTTGCGGGTGCGATTCTGTCCCACGACTTCGTCGAAGCCGCGCTGATGCGCCGTGCCGGTTGGGGCGTGTGGATTGCCTACGATTTGCCGGGCAGCTACGAAGAACTGCCGCCGAACCTGTTGGACGAACTCAAGCGTGACCGTCGCTGGTGCCACGGTAACCTGATGAACTTCCGCCTGTTCCTGGTCAAGGGCATGCACCCGGTGCACCGTGCGGTGTTCCTGACCGGCGTGATGTCGTACCTGTCGGCGCCGTTGTGGTTCTTCTTCCTGGTGTTGTCCACGGCGCTGCTGGCGGTGAACACGCTGATGGAGCCGCAGTACTTCATGGAGCCGCGACAGCTTTATCCGCTGTGGCCGCAATGGCATCCGGACAAAGCCGTGGCGTTGTTCTCGACGACCATCGTGCTGCTGTTCCTGCCGAAGCTGTTGAGCATCATCCTGATCTGGGCCAAGGGCGCGAAAGAGTTCGGTGGCAAGTTCAAGGTGACCTTCTCGATGCTGCTGGAGATGCTGTTCTCCATGCTGCTGGCGCCGGTGCGGATGATTTTCCACACCCGTTTCGTACTCGCCGCGTTCCTCGGCTGGGCTGCGACCTGGAACTCGCCGCAACGTGACGACGACTCCACGCCATGGAGCGAAGCGGTCAAGCGTCACGGTCCGCAAACCGTGCTGGGCTTCTTCTGGGCCTTGCTGGTGATCTGGCTGAACCCAAGCTTCCTTTGGTGGCTGGTGCCGATCGTCGGTTCGCTGATGCTGTCGATCCCGGTGTCGGTGATCTCCAGCCGTGTTGGCTTGGGCCTCAAGTCCCGTGACGAGAGCCTGTTCCTGATCCCTGAGGAATACAATCCGCCACAGGCGTTGCTGGCGACCGACCAGTACACCCACGAAAACCGGTATCACCAGTTGAAAGACGGCTTCATCCGGGCCGTGGTCGATCCACAGCAGAACGCTTTGGCGTGCTCGCTGGCGACGTCCCGTCACGGTCAGGCCGAGCCGATCGAGTGGCTGCGCGTCGAGCGCGTTCGCCATGCGTTGAAGGTCGGGCCTGCCGGGCTGAACAACCATGAGCGCCTGCAACTGCTGAGTGACCCGGTCGCCCTGGCTCGCCTGCATGAGCAGGTCTGGAGCGAAGGCCACGCCGAGTGGCTGGACGCCTGGCGCAAATCGGTGAAAGCCGATCCCCATGCGCCACTGCTGCCGCTTAAACCATTGAGTGCTCAGCCTCAGTTGGCATGATGAAAGCCCCCGCTTCCTTGTGACGCGGGGGGACGCTTTAAAAGATCGCAGCCTTCGGCAGCTCCTACGGATGTACACCGCGTAGGAGCTGCCGAAGGCTGCGATCTTTTGCTTTTGCGCCCCGCAACAAACCAACAATTGCTGCGCTAACACTTGTGCAAACGAGCGAGTGCGTTAGCATCCGTCCCCGAATTGGTGCGCCCGGACAGCTTTCTGTTCGTATCTATCGGTTTTCCAAGGAAAACCGTCGATTGCGCGCCTCACACCGCAATGGTTTTGGGGACTTGATGATGAAGAAGTATCTGTCGATGCTGCTGGTCGGCGTCACGGCATGGGTTGCAGTCAACGCGGCGCAGGCCGGTGCCATCGATGACGCGGTCAAGCGCGGCACGCTCAAAGTCGGCATGGACCCGACCTACATGCCATTCGAAATGACCAACAAGCGCGGCGAGATCATCGGTTTCGAAGTCGACATTCTCAAAGCCATGAGCAAGGCCATGGGCGTCAAGCTGGAGCTGGTGTCCACCGGCTACGACGGCATCATCCCGGCCCTGATGACCGACAAGTTCGACATGATCGGCAGCGGCATGACCCTGACCCAGGAACGCAACCTGCGCCTGAACTTCAGCGAACCGTTCATCGTGGTCGGCCAGACCCTGCTGATCCGCAAGGAGCTGGAAGGCACCATCAAGTCCTATAAAGACCTGAACACCGATGAGTACCGCATCACGTCGAAGCTCGGCACCACCGGTGAGATGGTCGCCAAGAAGCTGATTGCCAAAGCCAAGTACCACGGCTACGACAACGAGCAGGAAGCCGTGCTCGACGTGGTCAACGGCAAGGCCGACGCGTTCATCTATGACGCGCCGTACAACGTGGTCGCGGTGAACAAGGTCGGTGCCGGCAAACTGGTGTTCCTCGACAAGCCGTTCACCTACGAGCCGCTGGCCTTCGGCCTGAAGAAGGGCGACTACGACAGCCTCAACTTCATCAACAACTTCCTGCACCAGATCCACGAAGACGGCACCTACGATCGCATCCATGACAAGTGGTTCAAAGACACCGCCTGGCTCAAGGACATGGAATAAGGCTCGGTCAGCTAGACCGCGTCGCCCCTGTTCGCGGGCAAGCCTCGCTCCTACATTGGAATGCGTTCCCCTGTAGGAGCGAGGCTTGCCCGCGAAGACGGCCTCCCAGGCGACACAGAATTCGGAACATTCAACGCAAATGAAACAGAAAAAATCCCAACTGCCCTGGCACCTGCTCACTGCGCTAGTGCTGATCGGCCTGGCCGGCGCGTTGTATTACGCCACCTCGCTGATGGCCTACGAATGGCGCTGGAATCGCGTACCGCAATACTTCGCCTACCACGCCGAAGAGTCCCAGCGCGCCGCCGATATTTCCACGGTCAGCGAATTAGTGCGCAAGGGCGACAAGGCTGAAGTCACCCTGCGCAACGACGCCGGCGACGAGCAACACCTGACTGTCGACGACAACAGCCTGCAAGTCGCCCAGGGCGATGACGTGGCGGAAGGCGACGTCATCGGTGTCACCCGCCATTGGGCCGCCGGCCCGCTGTTGTGGGGCCTGTGGACCACGTTGTGGCTATCCGTGGTGTCGGGCGTGCTCGGGCTGTTGATCGGCCTGGCGACGGGCCTGTGCCGGCTGTCGAACAACCCGACCCTGCGTGATCTCTCGACTATCTACGTCGAACTGGTGCGCGGTACGCCGCTGCTGGTGCAGATCTTCATTTTCTACTTCTTCATCGGCACGGTGATGAACCTGTCCCGGGAGTTCGCCGGGATCGCCGCGCTGTCGCTGTTCACCGGTGCCTACGTGGCCGAGATCATCCGTTCCGGCGTGCAGTCGATTGCCCGTGGCCAGAACGAAGCGGCGCGTTCTCTCGGTTTGAGCGCCGGCCAGTCGATGCGTCATGTGGTGCTGCCGCAAGCCTTGAAACGCGTGCTGCCACCGCTGGCCGGTCAATTCATCAGTCTGGTGAAAGACACCTCGCTGGTGTCGGTAATCGCCATTACCGAACTGCTGAAAAGCGGCCGGGAAGTCATCACCACCTCGTTCTCGCCGTTCGAAATCCTGTTCTGCGTGGCCGGGTTGTACCTGTTGATCAACCTGCCGCTGTCGAAAATCGCCAGTCGGCTTGAGCGGAGGCTCGCGCAAAGTGATTGAAGTCCGCGATCTGGTAAAAGTCTTCGACACCCGTGGCCAGGTGGTGCGTGCGGTGGATAACGTGTCCACCCACGTGGCCAGGGGCGAAGTGCTGGTGGTGATCGGCCCGTCCGGTTCCGGCAAATCGACGTTCCTGCGTTGCCTCAATGGCCTGGAGGAATTCGATTCGGGCTCGGTGAGTATCGACGGTCTGCAACTGGCCGACCCGAAAACCGATGTGAACGCCTATCGCCGGGAAGTCGGCATGGTGTTCCAGCATTTCAACCTGTTTCCGCACATGACCGTGCTGGAAAACCTCTGCCTGGCCCAGAAGGTCGTGCGCAAGCGCGGCAAGAAAGAGCGCGAGGCCAAAGCCCTGGCGTTGCTGGAGAAGGTCGGGATTGCGCAGAAGGCCAACGAGTTCCCGTCACGTTTGTCCGGCGGCCAGCAACAGCGCGTGGCGATTGCCCGGGCGCTGGCGATGGAGCCGAAGGTGATGTTATTTGATGAGCCGACTTCGGCGCTGGACCCGGAAATGGTCGGTGAAGTGTTGGACGTGATGAAAACCCTGGCCGTGGAAGGCATGACCATGGTTTGCGTGACCCATGAAATGGGCTTTGCCCGGGAAGTGGCGGATCGGGTGCTGTTCTTCGATCACGGCAAATTGCTGGAAGACGCCTCGCCGGCCGAATTCTTCGATGCGCCGAAAGACCCACGGGCGCAGGCGTTTTTGCGCCAGGTTCTTTAATCACGGGTCTGTCAGATCGCTTTCGCGAGCAAGCCCGCTCCCACAGTGGATTTTCGGTGAACACATATTTTGTGCTCGACCGAAAATCCACTGTGGGAGCGGGCTTGCTCGCGAATGGCATCACCTCGGTCCAAAGCGAACCGAGGTCACGCAATCGCGTTAAACCTTGAACCGCCCCACCAGCATCTGCAAATGCGTACCCAGCCGCGCCAGCTCAACGCTGGACGCCGCTGTCTCTTCACTCGCCGCCGAGGTCTGCTCGGACACATCACGCACGTTCAGCACGCTGCGGTTGATCTCTTCGGCCACGGCGCTCTGTTGCTCGGCGGCTGCGGCGATCTGCTGGTTCATCGACTGAATCGCCGACACCGTGCGGGTGATGCTTTCCAGCGAGCCACCCGCCCGGCGTGTCAGTTCGACGCTGCTGTCGGTCAGGGTGCGGCTGTTGTCCATGATGGTCGCCACTTGCTGGGTGCCGGTTTGCAGGCCGACGATCAGCTCCTCGATTTCTTCCGTGGATTTCTGGGTGCGCTGGGCCAGGCTGCGGACCTCGTCGGCGACCACCGCAAAACCACGTCCCGCTTCACCGGCACGGGCGGCTTCGATGGCGGCGTTGAGCGCCAGCAGGTTGGTCTGTTGCGCCACGGACTTGATCACGTCGAGCACGCTGCCGATCTTGTCGCTTTCGCGCTTCAGATCGCTCATGGCGACGGTGGAGTTGCCGACTTCGATGGCCAAGCGTTCGATCTGGGCGATGGCTTCGCCAACCACCTTGTCGCCTTCGCGAGCCTGTTGATCGGCAGCGACAGCGGCTTCGGACGCTTCCTCGGCGTTACGCGCGACTTCCTGCACCGTGGCGGTCATTTCGTGCATGGCGGTGGCGACCTGATCGGTCTCGACCTTCTGACTGTTGACCCCGGCGCTGGTTTGCTCGGTGACGGCGGACAGTTCTTCGGCAGCGCTGGCAATTTGCGTGACACCTTCGCTGATGCCGCCGATCAACTCGCGCAGGCCCAGGGTCATGCTCTGCATGGCGCGCTGGAGCTGGCCCAGTTCGTCCTGACGTTGGGACGTGAGGTTGTGGGTCAGGTCGCCCGCCGCGACGCGCTCAGCCACTTTGAGGGTCTGGCTCAGGGGGATGACGATCTGGCGAGTGATGGCCCACGCCGCGAGCAAGCCGAAGGCCAGGGCGAGAACGGTGGCCATCAGCAGCAGGTTCTTGGCCTGGGCGGCATCGGTATCACGGACGAGGGTTTGCGAACGGGTCAGTTTTTTGCTGATGTCGAACAGAATGTCGCCTTGCTCGGCCATGCGTTTGAGCGCGGCGGCGCTGGCCACTTGGGAGTCACGGAACTGGCTGACGGCGGCGCGATAGGCCTTGAGCGAGTCAGTGGCCGTTTGCAGGTTGGCAGCATGCTGTTCCGGCAGTTTGGCCGGCAGGGTCTCGAGGTTTTTCAGGGCGTTGTCGATGGCGTCCAGCGCAGGCTGTTCCGCCTCGGTCTTGGCGCTGTAGGTATAGCCGCGCACCTGGAAGCGCGCTTGCTGGATCAGTTTGCTCAGGTCGATCACGCTGTTGAACTGGGCGACGCTGTCGCCTTGCAGCAGGGATTTCTCGACTTCAGCGACTTTGGCCACGGCGTTGTCGGCGGTGGCGCCGAGTTTGCTGCGGGCGTCTTCGCGATTGACGCCGGCCTGGGTCATGGCGATGAAGGCTTGTTTGTATTGGCTGACGGCCGCCAGTTGTTGGTCGATCATCGCCACGTCGTCGGGTTGTTCGATCAACTTGCGCGCGGTTTGCAGGCCGGCGTCGAGCTGGCCCAGCAAGTCGTTGACCACGCCAGGGCCTTGTTCGCCACGGCGCATTTCGTAGTCCAGGCGCGCCAGGCGCAGGTCTTTGGTCAGCTCATTGAGACTGGCAATGAACCCCAGCTTGTCGCCACGGTTTATGACACCGGTCAATCCGGTCCAGCCGGTGAAGGTGATCAGTAGAGTCAGGAGCAGGACGAGACCGAAGCCGACACCCAGTTTGCGATTAACGCTTACGTTTCCCAGTTTCTCGGCTAGCCAACGGTACATGCTGCTAATCCCCTCGGACCACAAGTTGGTTTTATGAGGACTGTATCGGCTGGCTGGTCGAATTCTGTAGGCGCCAAGCGTGTTCGCGATGCGGTTTACCTGACGGAACGCTGCTTTATGTAGGAGCTGCCGAAGGCTGCGATCTTTTGATCTTGATCTTCATCGACTTCACGATTGCCAAGATCAAAAGATCGCAGCCTTCGGCAGCTCCTACGGGGGGGCGTGTTTGGGTTAGAAGAGGCGGGCGAGCAGCGCGGTGACGGCGGTTTCGACCCGCAGGATGCGATCGCCCAGTTGCACCGGTTGCAGGCCGGACTTGCCCAGCAACTCGATTTCGTAAGGAATCCATCCGCCCTCGGGGCCGATGGCCAGGGTGACCGGTTCGTCCAGACCACGGGGGCAGGGCGGGTAGTGGCCGGGATGGCCGACCAGGCCAAGGGTGCCTTCGGTGATCGGGGGCAGGCGATCTTCGACAAACGGCTTGAAGCGCTTCTCGATGACGACCTCCGGCAGCACGCTGTCCCGGGCCTGTTCCAGACCGAGGATCAACTGCTCGCGAATCGCCTCGGGCTCCAGAAACGGGGTTTGCCAGAAACTCTTCTCGACGCGGTAGCTGTTCACCAGCACCACGCGTGGCACACCCATGGCCGCCACGGTCTGAAACACCCTGCGCAGCATTTTCGGGCGTGGCAGGGCCAATACCAGGGTCAGCGGCAGCTTGGTCGGAGGCTGTTGATCGAGCACGACGCGCAACTCAGCTTCATCGGCGTCCAGGCGCAGCACCTCGGCCGACCCCATCAGCCCGCCGATCCGGCCGACGCGCATGCTGTCACCGACTTCGCAGCGGTGAACTTCCTGCATGTGCTTCAACCGCCGATCACGCAGGATCACCCGGTCAGCCGCAATAAAATCGGCCTCTTCGAGGAGCAGCAGGTTCACGGCTGGGTCGCTGGCGGCTGGTCGTTGTGATCGTCAGCCGGTTGATCGTCCGGATGCTCGCCACGTTTGCTGACCAGACTGCCGAAGAGGATGCCGATTTCGAACAGCAACCACATCGGTACGGCCAACAGCGTCTGCGAGAAGATGTCCGGCGGGGTCAGAATCATGCCGACCACGAAGCAGCCGATGACCACGTACGGGCGGATTTTCTTCAGGTATTTGACGTCGACCACGCCGATCCACACCAGCAGCACCACGGCCACCGGAATTTCGAACGCCACGCCGAAGGCGAAGAACAGCGTCATGACGAAATCGAGGTAGCTGGTGATGTCGGTCATCATTTCCACGCCCGCCGGGGTGGCGGCGGCGAAGAACTTGAAGATCAGCGGGAACACCAGGTAATAGGCGAACGCCATGCCGGTGTAGAACAACAGGATGCTGGAGACCAGCAATGGCACGGCAATGCGTTTTTCGTGCTTGTACAGGCCTGGTGCGATGAAGCCCCAGATCTGATGCAGGATCACCGGGATCGCCAGGAACAGCGAGACCATCATGGTCAGCTTCAACGGCGTCAGGAACGGCGACGACACGTCGGTGGCGATCATCGTTGCGCCGGCGGGCAGGTACGCTCGCAGGGGCGTCGAGACAAAGGTGTAGATCTGCTGGGTGAACGCGAACAACCCGGCGAAGATGATGAAAATCGCCGCTACACAGCGCAGCAGGCGGGTACGCAACTCGGTGAGGTGCGAAACCAGCGGCATGTGCTGGTCGTTTTCAGGAAGTTCGCTCATGGGGCTCGCGGCGGCAATGTTGGGTCGTGAGGAGCCGGCGTGGTCGGCACGGCGGCAGGCGCAACAGGTTCGACAGGTGTTGGTGCGACAACCACAGGCGTCGGCTCGACAGCGCCCATGGTTGGCACTGATTCGGTGCCCGGCGCGTGAATCGTCTGCTCCAGCATCGGTTCAACCGGTTGCACCGGCGTGGCTTCCTGCTGGGTCGGCGTGAAAATCTTCCGCGCCTCTTGCTCCAGCGACAGAATGTGCTCGTTGTGCAGTTGCCGACGAATCTCGTCGGCGCCGATTTCACGTTCAACTTCCTGTTTGATCGCGTTGAAGCTGCGCTTCAACCGTCCGATCCACAGACCGGCGGTGCGCGCAGCGCCCGGCAAACGCTCGGGGCCCAGCACCAGCAGGGCAACGAGGCCGACGAGCAGCAGTTCAGAGAAGCTGATACCAAACATTAGTCAGTGCTCACACGTCTTTGCGGATCGGCTCTTCGACTTTCTGTGCCTGCACGTCGATGGTGTGCGGCTGGTTCAGAGGCGAGGTCGTTGGTTGAGCAGGTGGCACCGGTTGGGCCGGGGTTACGCTCGGGTCGGCCGGTTTCTCTTCATCGTTCATGGCTTTGCGAAAGCCCTTGATCGACTCGCCGACGTCAGTGCCGAGGTTTTTCAGTTTCTTGGTGCCGAACACCAGCACCACGACAACCAGGATGACGATCCAGTGTTTCCAGTCAAAAATGCCCATGTTGCTGCTCCTCTCTAATAGTTGTTCAGGCGGACGGACGCGAGGCTTTCTCGACGTGTCCGGACAGACCGAAGCGACGGTCCAGTTCATCGAGCACAGCCTGTGGATGCTGCCCCAGTTGGGCGAGCATCACCATGCTGTGGAACCACAAATCGGCGGTCTCATAGATCACGTCGCTGCAGTCACCGCTGATGGCGGCGTCCTTGGCGGCAATGATGGTTTCGACCGACTCTTCGCCGACTTTTTCCAGAATCTTGTTCAAGCCCTTGTGGTACAGGCTGGCGACGTAGGAGCTGTCGGCAGCGGCGCCTTTGCGCGCTTCCAGCACCTCGGCCAGACGGGTCAGAGTGTCACTCATGGGTGTGTCCTGCGGAATAGATGGCGTGCGGGTCTTTCAGGACCGGGTCGACGATTTTCCAGTCGCCGTTCTCGAAGACGCGGTAGAAGCAGCTCTGGCGGCCGGTATGGCAAGCGATGTCGCCGATTTGCTCGACCATCAGGATGATCACGTCGGCGTCGCAGTCCAGGCGCATCTCATGCAGGGTCTGCACGTGGCCGGACTCTTCACCCTTGCGCCACAACTTGCCACGGGAACGCGACCAGTAGATGGCACGGTTCTCGGCAGCGCTCAGTTCCAGCGCTTCGCGGTTCATCCAGGCCATCATCAGGACGCGCCCGGTCTTGTGATCCTGGGCAATCGCTGGCACCAATCCGTCAGCGTCCCACTTGATCTCGTCCAGCCAGTTTTTCATCTTCGACTCCGACAGCGGGCCCGACACTTCATTAGTCGGGCAGGCGTTGAAACAGTGTGCCAGCGCGCGGGAGCTCTGGCTATCGGCGAACGACCAGATACAAGCCGACAGCCACCATGATCCCGGCCGGCCAATGCCCCAGTTCGTTCAGCGGGCCACCGGCGGCGAGTATCGTGCCGCCGGCCAGATGCGCGCAACCGAGCAGGCGCAGCAACCAGTCATCCTTGCGTCGATGCCACGGTGGTGGCGGGTCGTAGGCGTGGGGTTGGGACATGCGTTCGAGCAGGTCGCGGGCCATGTTGGCCAGGTGCGGCAGTTGTTCGAACTGGCTCTGCACGTTGCCGATCAAGGTTTTCGGGCTGACCCGCTCGCGCATCCAGCGCTCGAGGAACGGCTGGGCGGTGTTCCACAGATCCAGGTCCGGGTACAACTGACGGCCCAGGCCTTCGATGTTCAACAGGGTTTTTTGCAGCAAGACCAGTTGCGGCTGCACTTCCATGTTGAAGCGCCGAGCGGTCTGGAACAGGCGCATCAGCACCTGGCCGAAGGAAATATCTTTTAACGGTTTTTCGAAGATCGGTTCGCAAACGGTCCGGATCGCCGCTTCGAATTCGTTGAGTTTGGTTTCCGCCGGCACCCAGCCCGAATCGATGTGCAGTTGCGCCACACGCCGGTAATCACGCTTGAAAAAGGCGAACAGGTTGCGCGCCAGGTAATCCTGGTCTTCCGGGGTCAGGCTGCCGACGATGCCGCAGTCGATTGCAATGTACTGCGGGCTCCACGGGGTTACGGTGCTGACGAAGATGTTGCCCGGGTGCATGTCGGCGTGGAAGAAACTGTCGCGGAACACTTGGGTGAAGAAAATCTCCACGCCGCGTTCGGCGAGCATTTTCATGTCGGTGCGCTGGTCGGCCAGGGTCGCCAGATCAGTCACCTGAATCCCGTAGATGCGCTCCATCACCAGCACTTTCGGCCGGCACCAGTCCCAATAGACTTGCGGCACGTACAGCAGCGGCGAGCCTTCGAAATTACGCTTCAACTGGCTGGCGTTGGCCGCTTCGCGCAGCAGGTCGAGCTCGTCGTAGATGGTTTTTTCGTAGTCCTGGACCACGTCCACCGGGTGCAGCAGGCGCGCATCGGCCGAGAGTTTTTCGGCGGCGCGGGCGAGGATGAACAGCCACGCCAGGTCCTGGGCGATGATCGGTTTCAGGCCCGGGCGGATCACTTTGACCACCACTTCTTCGCCGGTTTTCAGTTGTGCGGCATGCACCTGCGCCACCGAGGCCGAGGCCAGCGGTTCGACATCGAAACGGCTGAAGACTTCGCTGATCTTTTTGCCGAGCTGTTCTTCGATCAACCTGATCGAGACTTGCGAATCGAACGGCGGCACCCGGTCCTGCAACTTCATCAGCTCGTCGGCGATGTCTTCCGGCAGCAGGTCGCGGCGGGTGGACAGAATCTGCCCGAACTTGATGAAGATCGGCCCCAGGTCCTGCAACGCCAGGCGCAAGCGCGCGCCACGGGTCAGGTCCAGGGTCTTGCGCGGGAACCAGCGCCACGGCAAGGCATAGCGCAGCGCCAGCAGGAACCAGGGCAGCGGCAGGGCGAACAGCAGGTCATCGAGGCGGTAGCGGATCACGACGCGCTGGATGCGCAACAAACGGCGGACGGCAAGCAGCTTCATGCGTTATCGCTTGGGTCGAGGGATCGGGAAAGGCGCTCGAAACGCGCCTCGAGACGTTCCAGATCGAGTTTGATCTGGTCCAGTTCACTGAAACGGGCTTCGGCTTCGCGCTGCCCGACGAGGGTGCGCGATTCTTCGGCCAGGTATTCGCCAAGGTTCTGGTTCAGGCTGGCGAACCCTTGCTGATAAAAACGTGCGCGGCTGCGCAGGTGACCACCGACCAGTTGCGTGGCGACCGGGCCGAGCCAGCGCGAGAGTTCGTACTCCCAGTCCAGCTCAAGGTCTTGCAGGACGGCGGCCAGTTCCAGCAGTACGCTGCTGTCGCCGTCGAGTTCGACTTGCGGGCTGTGCAGGATCGAGGTCTTGTCCTTGCTCGTCGCCAGTTTCAACAGGCTGGAGGCCGGTGCACGCAAGGTGCAGTCGGCGCCGGTTTCCCACTGGGAGGCGAGCATCAGCCCTTCATCGCTGGGCAGGATGAACAGTTGCAGCGCCGGGCTGCGGCAATCGACGGCAATCACTTTACCGGTCAAATGCGCCAGGCGCGGCAGCGCAGTGCTGTCGAGGCGCAGCACCCGGTTCAGACCGAGTTCGACGCTGGCGAGCAGGCCGGCCAGCAACATCAGGGCTTGATGCCACGGTGCAGGGCGACGATGCCTGCGGTCATGTTGTGGTAGGTCACGCGGTCGAAACCGGCCTCGACCATCATCGACTTCAGGGTTTCCTGATTCGGGTGCATGCGGATCGATTCGGCCAGGTAGCGATAGCTTTCCGAGTCATTGGTGATCAGCTTGCCCATCAACGGCATGAAGGCGAACGAGTAGGCGTCGTAGGCTTTGGACATCAGCGCGTTGGTCGGTTTGGAGAATTCCAGCACCAGCAAGCGACCGCCCGGTTTCAGCACGCGCAGCATCGAGCGCAGGGCGTCTTCTTTGTGGGTCACGTTGCGCAGGCCGAACGCGATGGTCACGCAGTCGAAGTGGTTGTCCGGGAACGGCAGTTTTTCCGCGTCGGCCTGGACGAATTCGACGTTGCCGGCCACACCGAGGTCCAGCAGGCGGTCACGGCCGACCTTGAGCATGGATTCGTTGATGTCGGCCAACACCACCTGGCCGGTCGGGCCGACGAGGTGCGAGAACTTCTTGGTCAAATCGCCGGTGCCGCCAGCGATGTCCAGCACGCGGTTACCGGTGCGAACGCCCGACAATTCGATCGCAAAACGCTTCCACAGACGGTGCATGCCGCCCGACAGGAGGTCGTTCATCAAGTCGTACTTGGCGGCTACCGAGTGGAAAACTTCAGCGACTTTTTCCGCTTTTTGGCTTTCCGGAACGTTTTTGAAACCGAAGTGAGTGGTGGGTTCGGCATCGCTGCCTTTGCGCTGATCAGTCATATCGCTGTCACCAGAAGAGAATGCGGGACATTCTAATCCCGGTGGCCTGCTTTGTCTTGGCAAGGCTGAAGGTAAGATGTAGAACCGCCGGGACGTTTTGCCGCAGCAGCGGTCAAGATGCTTCAGGAAAGTATCCATAAAACAGGAGTCATTCGATGGCCCGAATTAGTGTTGAGCGTGCCCACGGCCTGGGCAAGGAAGCGGCCCGCGAGAAAGCCGACTTGTTGGCGCAGAAACTGTCCGAGCAATATGGCCTGGAGCCGCAGTGGTCCGGGGATACCCTGAACCTCAAGCGTTCCGGTGTGAAAGGCGCGGTGCAGGTCGGTGAGGATTCGATCAAGGTTGATGTGGAGCTGGGCCTGATGATGTCGGCCATGAGTGGAATGATCAAATCGGAAATCGAAAAGGCGCTTGATAACGCGTTGGCTTGATCCCGGAAAGATCGCAGCCTCGTTTCACTCGACAGCTCCTACAGGTGTACACCGCCGTCCTTTGTAGGAGCTGTCGAGTGAAACGAGGCTGCGATCTCTTCCATCGGGCCCCATCTGTTTATGTCAGTTGTTAGGGTGCCGTTTCTAATTTTTCTCCCTACTTTGTGCATGAGCCCGACACTTTCGCGGGCAGTTCCTCAACCCTTCTGCGCGTGAGGTGCACCATGGCCAAAGTTATTTTGAAGAAAAAAATCGACGCATCGACTAACGCTCTGCAAGACGTCAGGTCGTATGCCCGCAAGATCTGGCTGGCAGGCCTGGGTGCCTATACCAAGGTTGGTCAGGAAGGCAGCGAGTACTTTCAAGAGTTGATCAAGGCTGGTCAAACTGTTGAAAAGAAAGGCAAAAAGGTCGTTGCTGAAAAACTCGAAGCGGCCAATGCCGAGATCGATGAAGCCAAGAGTGAAGTGAGTACTTTCAAAGGCAAGGTCGAAGTTCAACTCGACAAGGTCGAGAAGGCTTTTGACTCGCGTGTCGCAAGTGCCTTGAATCGTATCGGCATTCCGTCTAAACATGACGTTGAGACACTCTCTGCTAAGCTCGATGAGCTGACGGCATTGCTCGAACGTGTCGCGCGTAAATCTTAAGGAGAACGGGATGGCTGGTAAAAAGAATACTGAAAAAGAAGGCAGCTCGTGGATCGGGAAGGTCGAAGACTACTCCCGCAAAATCTGGCTGGCTGGTTTAGGCGTGTATTCGAAGATCGACACTGACGGCAGCAAACTCTTCGATACATTGGTTAAAGACGGCGAGAAAGCCGAGAAGCTCACCAAAAGCGCTGTTGGCAAAAAAGTCGACGCCGCCAAGGACACCGCTTCCTCGGCCAAGTCGCGCATCAGTGACGTGAAAGATCGCGCACTGGGCAAGTGGGATGAGCTGGAAGGGGCTTTCGACAAGCGCTTGAACAGCGCCATTTCGCGCCTCGGTGTTCCGAGCCGCAATGAAGTCAAAGCGCTGCACAGCAAGGTCGATACCCTGACCAAGCAAATCGAAAAACTCACCGGTGCCAAAGTGGCGCCTGTTGCGGCGAAAACCGCAGCGGCCAAACCTGCGGCCAAACCGCTGGTCAAGGCTGCCGCCAAACCCGCCGCAAAAACCGCGGCCAAGCCTGCTGCCAAAACGGCCGCAGCGAAACCTGCAGCCGCCAAGCCAGCCGCCAAACCGGTTGCAGCAAAAGCCGCCGCTAAACCTGCTGCCAAACCTGCAGCGGCCAAGCCTGCTGCGAAAACCGCAGCAGCGAAACCTGCAGCCAAGCCAGCGGCAAAACCTGCCGCCGCTAAAAAACCTGCAGTGAAAAAACCGGCAGCACCAAAAGCCGCCGCGCCGAAACCAGCAGTGGCTGCCGCCAAACCGGCAGCTGCGGCCAGCACAACGAACTCCGTTGCCGCGCCAACCGCTGCTGCTACCCCGACTGCCGCGCCAGCACCCGCGACGCCAACCAGTCAGTCCTGATTTTCAGGGCTCAAGAAAACGCCCGGCCTGCCAAGGTCGGGCGTTTTTTTATGCAATGAAAAGATCGCAGCCTTCGGCAGTTCCTACGGGGAATCGCATGCACCTGCAGGAGCTGGCGAAGGCTGCGATCTTTTGATCTTAATGCTCTTCGAGATACTGCAACGCCATCTGTTCAGTCGCAGCCTTGATCGGCGGCAGCAAGTGCGGCGCCACCAGCATCATGATCTGGTACACCACCAATCGCACTTCCCCCTCGCGATCCAGAATCCGCTGGTAGTCCAGCGAAAACAGCAGCGTCATGGTGATCTGCTCCACCAGTTGCCCCAGTGCCTGGGTGTCGCTGACCAACTGCCCCTGAGCCTTCAACCGCGCCAGCAATGACGCCAGTGTGCGTTTCAGCGCATTGAGCAAATTACGGATGCCCTTCGCCAGTTTCGGCAGACGCCCGGCCAGGTTCGACAGGTCCTGAAACAGAAACCGGTAGTGCGCCAGGCGTTCGACGATCAGGTGCAGGAACAGCCAGTAATCTTCCGGCGCCAGTTCCACATCGGACGGCGGATCGAGCAGCGGTGCCAGCTCATTCTGGAAGCGCTCGAACAAGCCCAGAATCAGCGGTTCCTTGCCGTGGAAGTGGTAGTAGAGGTTACCGGGGCTGATCCCCATTTCGTTGGCAACTTCCATGGTGGAGACGTTCGGTTCGCCCTTGAGGTTGAACAACTGCAAGGCACATTCGAGTATCCGGTCGCGGGTTTTCATCCAGTCTTCTTAATGGTCGAGTCAGGCCACGGCCTGCGTCGGCCGTGGTTCGGTGAGCATCAGCGCACGCGCACGTAAGTGCCGGGTGCAGCCTCCATCGGTGGATAGTTCGGGTTGCCGAGGGCCATGTGGGTTTCTTTCTGAGCCCCGGAACGTTCCTGAACCCAGCTCAGCCATTGCGTCCACCAACTGCCGTCGACTTGCTTGGCGTCGTAATACCAGGCCCGTGGGTCGCTGCTGAGTTTCGGGCTTTCGACAAAGTTGGCTTTCGGGTTGGAGGGCGGGTTGAGAATGCTCTGCACATGGCCGCTGTTGGACAGCACAAAACGCCGCTCGCCACCCAGCAACAGGGTCGAGCGATACACGGCATCCCACGGCGTGATGTGGTCGTTGATGCCGGCGACGCTGAAACTGTCGACCGTGACTTTCTGCAAATCGATCGGCGTGCCGCACACCTCAAGACCACCCGGATGGCTCAACGGGTTGTGCTTGAAGAAGTCCAGCAAATCGCCGTGGAACGCGGCGGGCAGGCGCGTGTTGTCGTTGTTCCAGTAGAGGATGTCGAACGCCGGCGGCTCCTTGCCCAGCAGGTAGTTGTTGACGAAATAGCTCCAGATCAAATCGTTGGGGCGCATCCAGGCGAAGACCTTGGCCATGTCACGACCGTCCAGCACGCCTTTCTGATAGGAGCGGCGCTTGGCCGCCTCCAGGGTTTGCTCGTCGGCGAACAGCGTGGCCGGGCTGTCCATCTGGCTGTCGAGCAGGCTCACCAGGTAAGTCGCGCTCGACACGCGCCGCAATTGCCGCTTGGCCTGCAAATGCCCCTGCAATGCGGCAATCGTCAGCCCGCCGGCGCACGCGCCCATCAGGTTGACTTCCCGGGCGCCAGTGATCGCCCGGCAGACGTTCATCGCTTCTTCCGCCGCTTCAACATAAGTCGACAGCCCCCATTCGCGATGACGCACATCCGGGTTGCGCCAGCTGATCACGAAAGTTTGCAGGCCGTTTTTCAGGGCGAACTGAACGAAGCTGTTCTGCGGGCTCAGATCGAAAATGTAGTACTTGTTGATCTGCGGCGGCACCACCAGCAGCGGTTTGGAATACTGTTTTTCGCTCATCGGCTTGTACTGGATCAGCTCCAGCAATTCATTGCGAAACACCACGGAGCCAGTGGTGGTGGCGACGGTTTTGCCGACTTCGAAGGCTTGCTTGGTGACCTGCCGGGGCAAGCCGTCGTTGTGCAGGAAGTCGTCGATCAGGTGACCGACGCCACGCACCAGGCTGTTGCCGCCGGAGTTGAAAATCTCCTTGATCGCCAACGGATTGAGCAGGGTGTTGGACGGCGACACCGCGTCGTTGAGCAGGGCAAAAGCGAAGTGGGCACGGGCTCGATCGTCCGGGCTCATGTTGCCCTCGTCGATCCAGTTTTTGACCTCTTTCTGCCAGCTCAGGTAAGCCTGCAAGCTACGCCGGTAAAACGGGTTGAGGCTCCACGCCGGGTCGGCAAAACGACTGTCCTGCGGATTGGTCGGGTGCAGGGTTTCCCCCAGCAGCACGCGACCCAACTGGCCACCGAATTTGAGGACATGCCGGGCACTGTGCACCGGGTTGCGCAAACCGTGAGCCGCCACGCTGCGCAAGGTCGATAACAGATCCCGGCCGCGCAGACCGGTAATCGCACTTTGTGCGTTGATGAAGGCGGCGGGAGTGGGCAAAGAGCCCGTCGCTGGTTTTTCGCGCATGAGTCAACACTCCTTCGTCTTCAGGCCAAAAACAAACACACCGAACCAGAACACCATAGACGCTGTTACGGGTTGTTGCGCGGCACGGCGTCCTGCCGTGCCACATTGTGCGGATTAGCCGCCCAATGGTGTCGGGTGCGGATGCATCACCGCCCGCTGACGTTCTTCCTCGAGGAATTTCATGATGATCGGCGCCACGGCTTCGGCTCGGGTAATCAGGAACAGATGCCCGTCATCGATGATGTGCAACTGGGCGTTGGGAATCCGCCAGGCCAGCATGCGCATATTGATCAGCGGGATCAGCGGATCGTCATCGCCGGCCAGTACCAGCGTCGGCTGATGAATCTTGTGCAGCCAGTGAATGCTGGTCCAGCCGAGGCCGGCGAACAATTGCCAGTAGTAACCGAGCTTGCCCGCCGAACGCACTTTCGCTGCGTGACTGGCGGCCAGCGTAGGATCGCGACGGAACGAGCCGCCATAGATCATCGGCGCAATGCGAATCACGTGGGACGGCTGGATGTAACGGCGGGGGCTGGCCATCATCCACAGCACTTTCGGCTTGCCCGGCACCATCACCGCGCCCGCCGCCGTGGCTGCCAGCACCAGTTTCTTGCAGCGCTCGGGGTAGTCGTAGGCGAACTGTTGCGCCAGCGCGCCGCCCCAGGACACGCCGATTACGTTGACTTGTCCGTAGTCGAGATAATCGAGCATCCGTGCCGTGAGTTTGGCCAGTCCCGGAAAGCGATACGGCCGATTCGGCGTCGACGAGCCGCCGACCCCGGGAACGTCGAACGCGATGACTTCCAGGTCCGGGTCCAGCGCGGCGACGAACGGAAACACCAGCTCCAGGTTGGCGCCAATGCCGTTGAAAATCAGCAAGGGCGTCAAGTGAGGCTTGCCGGGGCGTACCGCCGTGCGGAGGGTCTGGCCATCCAGGTCGACGGTACGAAAAATGAACGGTTGCGGCATGCTTCGGGCCCTGTGGGTCACTCTCTCAAATTCATCCTCGATCCCCCGTAGGAGCTGCCGAAGGCTGCGATCTTTTAATTCTGGTTTCAAAAATCAAGATCAAAAGATCGCAGCCTTCGGCAGCTCCTACGGGGCGAGGTGTGTCAGTTACCGCTCATGTACGTAAGTGCCCGGCGCAGCTTCGCCGGCGGTGTAGGTTTTGTTGCCCAGTGCGGTCGGGGATTTCTTCAGCTTGCCCGAACGCTCGGCCTGCCACGCCTGCCAGTGCAGCCACCAGGAATCGGTGTGCTTGGTGGAGTTCTCCTGCCAGTCCTCGGCCTTCAGCGGCATGTCGGCGCTGGTCATGTAGCGCGACTTCGGGTTACCCGGCGGGTTGAGGATGCTCTGGATATGCCCGCTGCTGGACAGCACGAATTCAACGTTGCCGCCAAACAGCTGCGCCGACTTGTAGCAGGACTTCCACGGGGTGATGTGGTCGTTGGTGCCGGCCAGGGAAAAGATGTCGGCAGTGACCTGCTTCAGGTCGATTGGCGTGCCACACACCTCCAGGGCGTTGGGGCGGATCAGCGGATTGCTCTTGAACATCTCGATCAGGTCGCCGTGGAACGCGGCCGGCAACCGGGTGGTGTCGTTGTTCCAGAACAGGATGTCGAACACCGGCGGTTCGTTGCCCAGCAGGTAGTTGTTGACCCAGTAATTCCAGATCAGGTCGTTGGGGCGCATCCAGGCGAAGACTTTCGCCATGTCGCGGCCTTCCAGCACGCCGGCCTGATAGGAGTGGCGCTTGGCGGCCTCGAGGGTTTGCTCGTCGACGAACAGGGCCACGTCGCTGTCCAGGGTGGTGTCCAGCACGCTCACCAGCAAGGTCAGGGCGTTGACCTTCTTCTCGCCGATCGCCGCGTAGTGGCCCAGCAACGCGGTGCAGGTGATACCGCCGGAGCAGGCGCCGAGCATGTTCACGTCTTTGCTGCCGGTGATCGCCGTGACCACATCGACCGCTTCCTTGAGCGCTTCAATGTAAGTGGACAGGCCCCACTCGCGCTGTTCCTTGGTCGGGTTGCGCCAACTGACGATAAAGGTCTGCACATTGTTGCGCAGGCAGAAGCGCGCCAGGCTCTTGTCCGGACTCAAGTCAAAGACGTAGAACTTGTTGATCTGCGGCGGCACCACCAGCAACGGGCGCTCGTGCACCTGCTCGGTGATGGGCCGGTACTGGATCAGCTCCAGCACGTCGTTGCGAAAAACCACCGCGCCTTCGGTCACGCCCAGGCTCTTGCCGACTTCGAAGGCGCCCATGTTGACCTGGCTCGGCATGCCGCCGTTGTGCACGATGTCTTTGGCCAAATGGGAGAGGCCGTCGAGCAGGCTTTTGCCGCCGGTTTCGAAGAAGCGTTTGACCGCTGCGGGGTTGGCCGCGCTGTTGGTCGGGGCCATGGCTTCGGTCATGAGGTTGATCACGAAGTGCCCGCGAGCGACGTCTTTGGGCGACAGGCTGCTGTCGTCGATCCAGGCATGGAGTTCCTTGCGCCACGCCAGGTAGGTTTGCAAATAGCGTTTGTAGAGCGGGTTCTGGCTCCAGGCCGGATCGGCAAAGCGACGGTCATCGCCCGGCGGTTGCAGCTCGGATTTGCCGAACAACACGTTCTTGAGTTCGAGGCTGAAATGAGCGACATGTTTGACACTGTGAATCGGTTGTTTAATGGCCTGCCTGAGCACCATTCGAGCAGAAGCCAGTAGATCCTTTCCACGCAGCCCAACAACAGGATTAAGCCCCAGGGTGTTTTCCGAGGCTTGATACTTCAGGTCATCGTTGTTCTTGTTACTCATCTACGACGCTCCATTGTCCTGAGACGAGTACCCGGGCCCAGCCGTGTAGTCACACAACCAATACCAGGTACTGCTGCTCGGGTGACCGTTAATTCTGCATCGCTGCTTTTTCAACACAACGAGCACTGCAGGGAACTTGCCAGTTCCATTGGTTACCCGAGTTTAATTTTTTTCGCAAGCGGGCCGATCCTCGGCCACACAGCGGAGCATTCAAACAGATGAAATTAGAAAATGCCCTCTAAAGAGCAAGAGGCCTGACCTAGAGCATCAGCTTGACGATGGACTGGCTCGGATCGCGGGTTTTGCCGGCCGCTTTGAGCTCGGCAAGATAATCGTTCCAGAGGTCCTCTTGGCGCACGCCCAACTGGTAGAGATATTCCCAAGTGAACAGGCCGCTGTCGTGGCCGTCATCGAAGGTCAATTTCAGTGCGTACTGACCGGCCGGTTCTACCTTGCTCAGGCCTACGGCGATCTTGCCAAATTGCAGGATAGGTTTGCCGTGGCCCTGGACCTCGGCGGAGGGAGAGTGCACGCGCAAGAACTCGGCGGGCAGGTGAAACTCCTCGCCGGACGCGTATTTCAGCGACAGGGTTTTCGAGGCTTTGTGCAGTTTGATGTCGGTGGGCAACTGGGTCATGGCAGGTCGTCCGTGTTGGTGGAGCACCCTGTAGGAGCTGCCGCAGGCTGCGATCTTTTGATCTTGATTTTCTAAGGGCAAGATCAAAAGATCGCAGCCTGCGGCAGCTCCTGCAGGGGAACAGGTGACCTACAGGATATAACGGGACAGGTCTTCGTTCTGCGCCAATTCGCCGAGGTGGCTGTTGACGTAGTCGGCGTCGATCAGGATCACCTTGCCGTCATGGGCGCTGGCCAGATCGCCGGCGCTGAACGACACCTCTTCCAGCAAGCGCTCAAGCAGCGTGTGCAGACGACGGGCGCCGATGTTCTCGGTTTTCTCGTTGACCTGCCAGGCAATCTCAGCGATGCGCTTGATCCCGTCCGCCTGGAACTCGATGGTCAGGCCTTCGGTTTTCAGCAATGCGCAATACTGCTCGGTGAGCGATGCATGGGGTTCGCTGATAATGCGTTCGAAGTCTTCCGGCGTCAGCGCCTTCAGCTCGACACGAATCGGCAAACGACCTTGCAGCTCAGGTACCAGGTCGCTCGGCTTGCTCAGGTGGAACGCGCCGGACGCGATGAACAGGATGTGGTCGGTCTTGACCATGCCCAGTTTGGTGTTGACGGTGCAGCCTTCGATCAGCGGCAGCAAGTCGCGCTGCACGCCTTCGCGGGACACGTCGACGCCGCCGGAATTGCCGCGCTTGGCGACCTTGTCGATTTCGTCGATGAACACGATGCCGTGCTGCTCGACCGCTTCCAGGGCCTTGGCCTTCAACTCTTCATCGTTGACCAGACGACTGGCTTCTTCGTCGCGCACCAGTTTCAGCGCTTCCTTGACCTTGAGCTTGCGGCTCTTGCGCTTGCCCTTGCCCATGTTGGCGAACAGGCTCTGCAACTGGTTGGTCATCTCTTCCATGCCCGGTGGCGCGGAGATATCGACGCCAGCCACTTCGGCGACTTCGATTTCGATTTCCTTGTCATCCAACTGACCTTCGCGCAGGCGCTTGCGGAATAGCTGACGGGTGTTGGAATCGGCGGACGCCGTCGATTCTTCGTTGCTGAAACCCATGCGGGCCGGCGGCAGCAGCGCGTCGAGGATGCGATCTTCGGCGGCGTCTTCGGCGCGGTGGCGAACCTTGGTCATTTCCTGTTCGCGCAGCAACTTGATGGCGGCGTCGGCGAGGTCGCGAATGATCGATTCAACGTCACGGCCGACATAGCCGACTTCGGTGAACTTGGTCGCTTCGACCTTGATGAATGGCGCGTTGGCCAGTTTGGCCAGGCGACGGGCGATCTCGGTTTTACCGACACCGGTCGGGCCGATCATCAGGATGTTCTTTGGCGTGACTTCAACGCGCAGCTCTTCCGGCAGCTGCATCCGGCGCCAGCGGTTACGCAGCGCGATGGCGACGGCGCGTTTGGCATCGTCCTGGCCGATGATATGGCGATTGAGTTCGTGGACGATTTCACGGGGAGTCATGGACATAGTAATTGGCGGTCCTCTGGCAAAAGTGAGCCGTGGCGCGTGGCCGAAACAGGCTTACTCGGCGAGGTCCTGCTCCTCAATGGTGAAGGTGTGGTTGGTGAATACACAGATGTCGCCGGCGATGCCGAGCGCGGTTTCAACGATTTCCCGGGCTGACAGATCGGTTTTCTTCAGCAGGGCGCTGGCTGCCGCTTGCGCGTAGCCACCACCGGAACCCATGGCGATCAGGCCTTCTTCGGGTTCAACGACGTCACCGTTGCCGGTGATGATCAGCGAGGCGTCTTTGTTGGCGACCGCGAGCATGGCTTCGAGGCGGCTGAGGGAACGGTCGGTGCGCCATTCTTTGGCGAGTTCGACGGCGGCGCGAACCAGGTGACCCTGATGTTTCTCGAGCTGGCCTTCAAAACGCTCGAACAGGGTGAAGGCGTCAGCGGTGGCCCCGGCAAAACCGGCAATGACCTGACCGTGGTACAGGCGGCGAACTTTCTTCGCATTGCCTTTCATCACGGTATTGCCGAGAGAAACCTGGCCGTCGCCGCCCATGACGACTTTGCCGTGGCGGCGAACTGAAACGATGGTGGTCAAGGGAGAGTCTCCACGCAGCGGGGCGAAAATGCCTTATGCCAACTCATATGGGGGTGGTGGAGATTTTTTCAACTGTAGGGCGGGAGAGGGGACGAGCGGTGCGAGGCGCGTAGGAGCTGCCGAAGGCTGCGATCTTTTGATCTTGCTATTGATCTTTTCCAGGCAAAAAACCTGCAATCCCAGAAAAGATCGCAGCCTGCGGCAGCTCCTACAGGGATTTGTGTCTCCTGCGGGAGCTGCGGCTGCGGAAGGTCAGCGGCTTTGGCGTTGTTGTAACAACAGATTGCTAAACCCGCTGCCCGCCAGTTGTTTCTGTGCCGTGGTCAGCTGTTCGCGGTTGCTGAACGGTCCGACCAGCACCCGATACCAGGTTTCGTCCTTCACGGTGCCGGACTCAACCGCCACCGCCTGGCCGAGCAAAATGATCTGCGCGCGAACCTTGTCGGCGTCAGCCTCTTTGCGGAACGAACCGGCCTGCAGGAAGAACTTGGTCACTGGCGCCGCTTTGGAAACGGGTGGCGGCGGAGGTGGGGTAATCCCGGCCAATGCAGCCTGAGCCCGCGCGGTGTCGATCTTCGCCGCCTGCTCTGGCGTCACCGGCGTGGTCGGCACCACCGGCACTTGTGGCGTCGGCAGGGTTTTTTCCGGGACTGCGTCCGGCGGCACGATCACTTCCGATTCCGGCAGCAAGGTGTAGAAGTCGTACTTGGGCTTCACCGGTTGCGTCGGGCTCGGCGGGGTCTTGTTGGCCTCGGCGATCTTGGTGGCTTTCTGCTGCTCGATCTTCTCGCGCTTGACGCTGTCGCTGCCCTTGCCCGGCTCCAGTTTCATCAGGAACACGATAAACGCGCCGACCGTCAGGCCGATGGCCATCCACAACCAGCCCGGGATCGGTTTCTTTGCAGGAGCGGTGTAACGACTGGCGCCACGCTTGGGTGCAGGTTTTTTCTTGGCAGCCAACTTACATACGCTCCAGAGTTTCCAGACCCAAGAGTTCCAGGCCTTGCTTGAGTGTGCGACCGGTCAGCGCGGCGAGGCGCAGACGGCTTTGCATTTGCGCCGGGGTGTCGGCGCCGAGGATCGGGCAGTTCTCGTAGAAGCTGGAGAACAGGCCGGCGACATCGTACAGGTAGGTGCACAGGATGTGCGGCGTCCCTTTGTCGGAAACGTTGTTCAGCACTTCGCCGAACTGCGCCAGTTTGGCCGCCAGTTCATGTTCGTGCGCGGCTTCGAGGACGATCTGGCCTTCGACTTCGCTGAAGTCCTTGCCGAGTTTGCGGAACACGCCGGCCACGCGGGTGTAGGCGTACAGCAGGTACGGCGCGGTGTTGCCTTCGAAGTTCAGCATCAGGTCGAAGTTGAAGCTGTAGTCGCTGGTGCGGTGCTTGGACAGGTCGGCGTATTTCACCGCGCCAATGCCCACGACCTTGGCGATATTGCGCAAATCGTCTTCGGCCAGCTCCGGGTTTTTCTCTTTCACCAGGGTGTAGGCGCGGTCCTTGGCTTCGGTCAGCAGGTCCACCAGTTTCACGGTGCCGCCATCACGGGTCTTGAACGGACGGCCATCGGCGCCGTTCATGGTGCCGAAGCCCATGTGTTCCATGTCCATCGGGTGCGTCACGAAGCCGGCCAGGCGTGCGACCTGGAACACTTGCTGGAAGTGCAGGGCTTGGCGTTGGTCGACGAAGTACAGCGCGCGATCGGCCTTCAGCACGCCGCTGCGATAACGCACGGCCGCCAGGTCGGTGGTGGCGTAGAGGTAGCCGCCGTCAGCCTTGACGATGATCACTGGCAGCGGGTCGCCATCGGCGTTCTTGAATTCGTCGAGGAACACGCACTGGGCGCCGTTGCTCTCGACCAGCAGGCCGGCAGCCTTGAGGTCGTTGACCACGTTGATCAGGTCGTCGTTGTAGGCACTTTCGCCCATCACGTCGGCCATGGTCAGTTTGACGTTCAGTTGTTCGTAGATCGCCTGGCAGTGGGACAGCGAGATGTCGCGAAAATGCGACCACAGCGCCAGGCACTCGGCATCGCCGGCCTGCAATTTCACCACCAGCCCACGGGCGCGATCAGCGAACTCTTCGGATTCGTCGAAGCGTTGCTTGGCGGCGCGGTAGAAGTTTTCCAGGTCCGACAGTTCGTCGCTGGTGATCGGATTTTCTTGCAGGTACGCCATCAGCATGCCGAACTGGGTGCCCCAGTCGCCGACGTGGTTCTGACGGATCACGGTGTCGCCGAGGAACTCCAGCACCCGGGCCACGCCGTCGCCGATGATGGTCGAGCGCAAGTGGCCGACGTGCATCTCTTTGGCCAGGTTCGGCGCGGAAAGGTCTACCACCGTGCGTTGCACCGGGCCGGCCTTGCGCACGCCGACGTTCTGGTCAGCCAGGGCCGCGTCCAGGCGTGCAGCCAGGGCCTGGGTGTTCTGGAAGAAATTCAGGAAGCCCGGGCCGGCGATTTCGGTTTTGGTGACGTTTTCGTCAGCCGGCAGCGCGGCGATGATTTTTTCCGCGAGGTCACGGGGCTTCATGCCCGCCGGTTTGGCCAGCATCATCGCGATGTTGCTGGCGAAGTCGCCGTTTTTCTTGTCGCGGGAGTTTTCCACCTGGATCGCCGGCGACAGGCCTTCAGGCAACACACCTTCGTTGACGAGTTGGGTGATGGCTTGTTGGATCAGCTGGCGAATGGTGTCTTTCATGGTGTTCTCTTTCGACCGCAAGCGCGGCGGCGCTTCGATGCGCTAGTGGAAAAACTGGGCATTATCCGTGGCCCGGACGTGCTTGCCAACTATAGCGGGCAGGTTATGGATATGTGGTGACAAAAGCGGCAAAGATCGCAGCCTGCGGCAGCTCCTACATTAATTGCATTCCCCTGTAGGAGCTGCCGAAGGCTGCGATCTTTTGATCTTTAATACAAATCGACCGGATCAACATCCAAAGACCAACGCACCGCCCGCCCACTCGGCATCTGCTCCAGCGCCAGCAACCAACTGCTGAGCAACCGATGCAATGGCGCCCGCGCCGTGGCCTGCAACAACAACTGCGCCCGATAGCGCCCGGCCCGCCGCTCCATCGGCGCCGGCACCGGCCCGAGCAACTCGATGCCGGTCAGATTCTGCTCAGCCAGCAAGCGTTCCGCCTCGCTGCACGCCTCATCGAGAAACCCTTCGGCTTGCCCCGGTTTGTGCGCTTCGGCCCGCAGTAGCGCCAGGTGCGCAAATGGCGGCAAACCAGCGGCGCGGCGCTCGCTCAAGGCTTGTTCGGCAAAGGCGAAATAGCCCTGTTCGGTCAGTTGCACCAGCAGCGGATGGTCGGCCAGGTGCGTCTGGATGATCACTCGACCCGGTTCTTCGGCCCGGCCCGCACGGCCGGCGACCTGGACGATCAACTGCGCCATGCGCTCGCTGGCGCGGAAGTCGCCGGAAAACAGCCCGCCGTCGGCATCCAGAATCGACACCAGCGTTACCCGTGGAAAGTGATGCCCTTTGGCAAGCATCTGGGTGCCAACCAGAATGCACGGCTGCCCCTTCTGAATGGTCGCGAACAACTGATTCATCGCGTCCTTACGCGACGTACTGTCGCGATCGACCCGCAGCACCGGGACGTCCGGGAACAGAATCGCCAGGCGTTCTTCGGCGCGCTCGGTGCCCGCACCCACGGGCCGTAAATCCACCTTGCCGCATTTCGGGCAATGCCGGGGCACGCGTTCGACGTAGCCGCAGTGGTGGCAACGCAGTTCGCCGGAGCGCTGGTGCACGGTCATCCGCGCATCGCAGCGCTGGCACTCGGACATCCAGCCGCAATCGTGACAGAGCAAGGTCGGCGCGAAGCCACGGCGGTTGAGGAAGACCAGAACTTGCTGGCCGGCGGCCAAGGTCTGGCCGATGGCTTGCTGCATCGGTCCGGAAATGCCGCTGTCCAGTGGACGACTTTTCACATCCAGACGCAGGAAACGTGGCTGCTTCGCGCCACCGGCGCGCTCATTCAGGCGTAGAAGACCGTAACGGCCGGTGTAGGCGTTGTGCAGGCTTTCCAGCGAAGGTGTGGCGGAACCGAGGACGATCGGGATGTTTTCCTGCCGGGCGCGGACCAGGGCCAGGTCCCGGGCGTGGTAGCGCAAGCCTTCCTGCTGTTTATAGGAGCCGTCGTGCTCTTCGTCGATGATGATCAGACCGGGATTTTTCATCGGTGTGAACAGCGCCGAACGGGTGCCGATAATGATGTCGGCGTCGCCATCCCGGGCGGCGAGCCAGGCTTCGAGGCGCTCACGATCGTTGACTGCGGAGTGGATCAACGCGATCCGGGCATTGAAGCGCTGCTCGAAGCGCGCCAGGGTTTGCGGGCCGAGGTTGATCTCCGGGATCAGTACCAGGGCTTGCTTGCCGGCCTCCAGGGTTTCGCGGATCAGTTGCAAATAGACTTCGGTCTTGCCGCTGCCGGTGACGCCGGCCAGCAGGAACGCGTGATAACTGTCGAACCCGGCGCGGATCGCCTCGTAGGCGGCCCGTTGTTCCGGGTTGAGCGGCAATTCCGGTTGGGCCAGCCAATGTTCGTGGCGGGCTTCGGGGGCGTGCTTGCGGATTTCCACGTGCACCAGGTCTTTGGCCAGCAGCAGGTCGAGGCTGTCCTTGCTCAGCATCAGTTTGCTCAGCAATTGATGGGCTACGCCGTGGGGGTGCTGGGCCAGCGTCGCCAGGGCTTCACGCTGGCGCGGGGCGCGGGCGATGCGCGGGTCATCCAGGCTGGCGCCGGGGGCAGCGGACCAGAAGCGTTCCTGGCGCGGTTCGGCCAGTTCGCCCTGACGCAGCAGTACCGGCAGCGCCCAGCTCAAGGTGTCGCCGAGGCTGTGCTGGTAATACTGCGACGTCCACAGGCACAGTTTGAACAGCGCCGGCGGCAGCGGCGGCGTGGCGTCGAGCAGGGCCAGGGCCGGTTTGAGTTTCTCGACCGGCACTTCGCTGGTGTCGGTGACCTCCACCAGAATCCCGATCATCTCCCGCCGGCCGAACGGCACCCGCAGGCGCATCCCCGGCTGCAACTGGGCGCGCAGGACCCCGGCCGGGGCACGGTAATCGAACAGGCGGCGCAGTGGCGAAGGCAAGGCGAGGCGCAAAATGGCGTCGGGCACGCGGGGGATTCTCTTTGGGCGGGCAATAAATGAAAGGCTGCGCGCATACCTGTGGGAGCGGGCTTGCTCGCGAAGAGGGCGTGTCAGTCAGCATCTATGTCGCCTGACACAACGCTTTCGCGAGCAAGCCCGCTCCTACAGTGATCGTGCTGAGTGCCGGGAGCCTAGCAGACGGTCGGTAGAAGGGACAGCTTGCGCGATCAGGATTGTCTGGTAGAATCCGCGGCCTAATTACGTGCGGTATTCAACAATAGTGTTGAGTGGCGGCACGCTAGCCTGAGGAATACACCATGAAAGCCGATATCCATCCAACATACGAAGTCACCGCAGTTACCTGCAGCTGTGGCAACAAGTTCGAAACTCGTTCGAACCTGGCCAAGCCTCTGGCGATCGACGTATGCAACGAGTGCCACCCGTTCTACACCGGTAAGCAGAAGACTCTGGATACTGGCGGCCGTGTACAGCGCTTCGCAGACCGTTTCGGTGCTTTCGGCAAGAAAGCTCCTGCTGCTGCAGAGTAAGGCTGAAGAGCCCTATGGGCTTTTCCCTGCTGTTGAAAAAGGCGTCCCTTGCGGGCGCCTTTTTTGTGTCCGTGATTTGGCTTTCCGGCGCGCAGGCCTTCTGCCCGGCGCCCAGCGGTTTGACTCCGGTCGCCGTGCAAAGGGTAGTGGACGGCGACACCCTGCGCCTGAGCGATGGCCGCAGTGTGCGCATGATCGGCCTGAACACTCCGGAACTGGGCAAGCAAGGTCGTACCGACGAACCGTTCGCCGTGGCGGCGCGTAAACGCCTCGAAGCATTGGTGGCGGCCAGCAATGGCCAGGTGGGTTTGTTACCGGGTAAAGAGGCCAGGGATCGTTACGGTCGCACGTTGGCCCACGTCTACGGTGCCGATGGCGCCAACCTCGAAGCGCAGATGCTCGCCGAAGGCCTCGGTTTTCAGGTGGCGGTGGCACCCAATGTCGATTTAGTCGCCTGCCAGCAAACGGCGGAGCGCACGGCCCGTCGGGCTGGTCTTGGGCTGTGGCGCCAGTCGCCTGTGCTGAAAGCGGATCAGATTCGCGCGTCCGGTTTCGCTGTGCTCAGTGGTCGTGTGAGCAAGGTCCAGCGCAATCGCGGCGGAGTTTGGATCGAGTTGCAGGATTCGGTTGTATTGCGTGTTGCACCCAATCTGCTCGGGCGGTTTGATGTCGCCGCGCTTGAGCGGCTGAAGGGCAAGCCAATCGAGGCTCGTGGCTGGGTGCTGGACCGTACGCGACGTGGCGGGCTCGATCACGGCCAGGCGCGGTGGTTGCTCCCGTTGAGCGATCCTTCGATGCTTCAGACTTCGTCGCGATAAAAAATTGTAGACATTTTTTAGTTGGATTGTGAACAGTCAAGCCCTTGTGTTCCGTGGCTCTTGGCCCAAAGTCGTAGGGCAGGGCGCTTGACAGGGGTGACTGGTCAGTCTTGTGGGGACTTTGCGACACGCGTATCCTCGGCGGTCCGTCTGTCCAACAGTAAAAAGCGGAATGCCCACATGTCTGATTTGAAAACTGCCGCTCTCGAATATCACGCCCATCCTCGTCCAGGGAAGCTGAGTGTCGAGCTCACCAAGGCCACCGCTACCGCCCGCGACCTGTCGCTGGCCTACAGCCCCGGCGTAGCCGAACCAGTACGCGAAATCGCCCGCGATCCTGAACTGGCCTACAAATACACCGGCAAAGGCAACCTGGTTGCAGTCATTTCCGATGGCACCGCAATTCTCGGCCTGGGTAACCTCGGCCCATTGGCTTCCAAGCCAGTGATGGAAGGTAAAGGCGTGTTGTTCAAGCGCTTCGCCGGCATCGACGTTTTCGACATCGAAGTCGACTCCGAAAGCCCGCAAGCCTTCATCGACACCGTCAAGCGTATCTCCATCACCTTCGGTGGCATCAACCTGGAAGACATCAAGGCGCCTGAGTGCTTTGAGATCGAACGTGCTCTGATCGAGCAGTGCGACATTCCGGTCTTCCACGATGACCAGCACGGCACCGCGATCGTTACCGCCGCCGGCATGATCAACGCCCTGGAAATCGCTGGCAAAACCCTCGCCGACGCCAAGATCGTCTGCCTGGGCGCCGGTGCGGCCGCCATCTCCTGCATGAAATTGCTGGTGAGCATGGGCGCCAACATCGAAAACATCTTCATGGTTGACCGTACCGGCGTGATCCACTCCGGCCGTGACGACCTGAACCAGTACAAGGCTGTGTTCGCTCACGCGACCGAGAAGCGCACCCTGGCTGACGCCCTGACCGGTGCAGACGTGTTCGTCGGCCTGTCCGGCCCGAACCTGCTGAGCGCTGAAGGCCTGAAATCCATGGCGGCCAACCCGATCGTGTTCGCGTGCTCGAACCCGGACCCGGAAATCGCCCCGGAACTGGCTCACGCCACCCGTGACGACGTAATCATGGCCACCGGCCGTTCGGACTACCCGAACCAGGTCAACAACGTACTGGGCTTCCCGTTCATCTTCCGTGGCGCCCTGGACGTTCGCGCCAAGCGCATCAACGAAGAAATGAAAGTGGCTGCGGCCAACGCCCTGCGTGAACTGGCCAAGCTGCCGGTTCCTCAGGAAGTGTGCGACGCCTACGGCGGCATCAAACTGGAATTCGGTCGTGAGTACATCATCCCGAAACCAATGGATGCCCGCCTGATCACCGTGATCTCCGATGCTGTGGCCAAAGCCGCTATCGAGACCGGCGTAGCGACCCTGCCGTATCCGAAGAACTACCCGCTGAAAAGCGTGGATGACGTGTTCAACGGCTAAGCCGCAGCTCATAAAAAAACCGGCCAATGGCCGGTTTTTTTTATGGCGTAGAAAGTCAAAGGATCGCAGCCTTCGGCAGCTCCTGCATGAGAATGCGTTCCCTCTGCAGGAGCTGCCGAAGGCTGCGATCCTTTGATCTTGCCAGCAACAAAAAGCCCCGCACTTCTCTCGAAGGCGGGGCTTTTGCGTTGCGCTACCGGATCAGAACAAATCGATCGGCGCCGCTTCGTCCGCTGGCAGCGGGCTGCCCGGCGCAGTGCCGTTGCCCAGCTCGTTCACCGACGGTGGCGTGTCCTCGGCCTTGAACAGCTCGAAGTACGCCCCAGGCGTGCTTGGCGTGGCTGCACGGCCACTGACCGGGTCAACCCGCAGGCTGAGGATGCCTTCCGGCTCCGGTTGGGTGTGTGGCGGCTTGCCTTTAAGCGCGGCGCCCATGTAGTTCATCCAGATGGGCAGCGCGACGGTGCCACCGAATTCCTTGCGACCCAGACTCTCTGGCTGATCGAAACCGGTCCAGACCGTGGTCACGTAATCGGCGTTGTAGCCGGAGAACCAGGCATCCTTGGATTCGTTGGTCGTACCGGTCTTGCCCGCGATGTCCGGACGACCCAAGGCCAGGGCGCGGCGGCCGGTCCCGAGTTTGATCACGTCTTCGAGCATGCTGTTGAGGATGAACGTGGTGCGGCCATCGACAATCCGCTCGGCCAGGGCCGGGGTTTGCGGCAACGTGCCAGGTGCGGCTGGCGCCTCGCCCGGCGTCGGGTTGACTGTGAACGTCTGGGCCGCCGGCGCGGCAATGCCGCTGGTTGCCGCGTCGCCCTGAGGAACGCTCGGCGGGTTGGCGACGAACAGCGTGTCACCGTTGCGGCTTTCGATCTTGTCGATGATGTACGGGCTGATCTTGTAACCGCCGTTGGCGAAGGTGCTCCAGCCAGTGGCGATTTCCATTGGCGTCAGGGTTGCGGTGCCGAGGGCCAGGGACAGGTTGCGCGGCAGGTCCTGCTTGTTGAAGCCGAACTTGCTGATGTAATCGATGGTGCGGTCAACACCCAGCGCCTGCACCAAGCGGATCGACACCAGGTTACGCGACTTGTACAAACCTTCACGCAAGCGGATCGGACCGAGGAAGGTGTTGGTGTCGTTCTTCGGACGCCAGACCTTGTCCAGGTACTCGTCGACAAACACGATCGGCGCGTCGTTCACCAGGGTGGCGGCGGTGTAGCCGTTATCCAGTGCCGCGCTATAGACGAACGGCTTGAAGCTCGAACCCGGCTGACGCTTGGCCTGCAAGGCACGGTTGTAGTTGCTCTGCTCGAACGCGAAGCCGCCGACCAGCGAACGAATTGCGCCGTTCTGCGGATCAAGGGACACCAGCGCACCCTGGGCCTGGGGAATCTGGCTGAACTTGAGCGAGTTGTCCGGCTGGCGTTGTACGCGAATCAGATCACCGACCTGCGCCACATCCGAAGGCTGTTTCGGGTTGGCGCCCATGCTGTTGGTGTTCAGGAATGGCCGCGCCCATTTCATGCTGTCCCAGTTGACGTGTTCGTCACCGGTGCGGGTCATCACTTGCACGCCGTTCTTGTCGACTTGCGTAACGATGGCCGGCTCAAGGCTGCTGATAGTGCGCTGCTTGGTCAGTTCGGTGGCCCAGGCTTCACGGGTCTTGCCTGGCAGGCGCGACTCGGGACCGCGATAGCCGTGACGCTGGTCGTAGCTCATCAAGCCTTCGTGGACGGCGGTGTTGGCCATTTCCTGCAAGTTGCTTGGCACGGTGGTCGTGACGCGGAAACCTTCGGTGTAGGCGTCACTGCCATAACGGCCGACCATTTCGGCCCGGGCCATTTCAGCGATGTACGGCGCGTTCACTTCCGGGGTCGGCACGTGATAGCTGGCGTTCAACGGTTCGTTGATCGCGGTGGTGTAGTCGGCTTCGGTGATTTTTCCGAGTTTGTACATCCGCCCCAGAATCCAGTCACGACGCTCTTTGCTGCGGGCCGGGTTGGCCAGCGGGTTGAAGCGCGACGGGGCTTTTGGCAGGCCGGCGATCATCGCCATTTGCGCCAGGCTCACATCCCGAATCGATTTGCCGTAGTAGACCTGCGCGGCGGCTTCGATGCCGTAGGCGCGATTGCCCAGGTAGATCTTGTTGACGTACAGCTCAAGGATCTCGTCCTTGGTCAGCTGTCGTTCGATCTGCAAGGCCAGGAGGATTTCGGTGGTTTTGCGCGAAAAGCTGCGTTCGCTGGTCAGGAAGAAGTTCTTCGCCACCTGCATGGTGATCGTGCTGCCGCCGGACTGAATGTGCCCGCTCTTGACCAGTTGGGTCGCGGCACGCATCAGGCTGCTGGGATCGACGCCATAGTGGTTGGCGAAATTGTCGTCTTCAGCACTTAGTAACGCATTGATGAAATTGGGGGGAATGTCGGCGAAACGGATTGGCGTGCGGCGCATTTCGCCAAATTCTGCGATCAACTTGTTGTCGCTGCTGTATACCCGTAGAGGAATCTGCAACTGAATGCTTCTCAGCGCCTCCACGGACGGCAATCCCGGACTAAGGTAAAGATAAGCGCCACTGAGACCTAAAAGCAGTCCGCAGAAAACGGCGACGATGGACCAACCGAAAAATTTCAGCAGACGAATCAAGGCTTTTGGACATCCAGGGCAAAGAATGAATTTGGCGTCAGGGTCTCGGGTACACAGAGAACGACCTGCGCTGGCAGTAAAAGCGGAAAAAAACGCTGGGCATTATAAGCATTTTTCCGCCGGGAGCGTTATTTGCGCTTCTGTCAAGACGGGGTGATTGAACGCAACGCACATTACAGAGTCCGTAACTCACGGATAGTCATAGGGAATTGGTAGTGCTAGGACTCTTCAATAAAAAGACCAGAACGGTTCTGGGGATCGATATCAGCTCCACGTCAGTGAAGCTTTTGGAGCTGAGCCGTCAGGGCGACCGCTATCGGGTCGAGGCCTATGCGGTTGAACCGCTGCCCGCCAACGCGGTGGTCGAGAAAAATATCGCCGAGCTCGAAGGCGTGGGTCAGGCACTGTCACGCGTGCTGCTCAAGGCCCGGACCAATGTCCGCAACGTGGCCGTGGCCGTGGCCGGGTCGGCGGTGATCACCAAAACCATCGAGATGGACGCCGGGCTGTCCGACGACGAGATGGAAAACCAGCTCAAGATCGAGGCCGATCAATACATTCCTTATCCACTGGACGAAGTCGCCATCGATTTCGAAGTCCAGGGCGCATCGGTGCGCAACCCCGAGCGGGTCAATGTGTTGCTGGCCGCCTGTCGAAAAGAAAACGTCGAGGTGCGCGAGGCGGCGCTGGCCCTGGCGGGGCTGACGGCAAAAGTGGTCGACGTCGAGGCCTACGCCCTTGAGCGATCCTTTGGCTTGCTCGTGACTCAATTGGCGTCCAGCCATGAACGCCCGACCGTTGCGGTGGTGGACATCGGCGCGACCATGACCACCCTGAGCGTGCTGCACAACGGGCGGATCATCTATACCCGCGAGCAACTGTTCGGCGGCCGTCAGCTCACCGAAGAGATCCAGCGCCGTTATGGCCTGACCGTCGAGCAGGCCGGGCTGGCGAAAAAACAGGGCGGCTTGCCGGACGACTACGTCAGCGAGGTGTTGCAGCCGTTTCGCGATGCCCTGGTGCAACAGGTATCGCGTTCATTGCAGTTTTTCTTTGCGTCCGGCCAGTACAACGCGGTCGACCACATCCTGCTGGCGGGCGGCACCGCCTCGGTACCCGGGCTCGATCGGCTGATCGAACAACGGCTGGGTGTGCCGACCCAGGTCGCCAATCCCTTCGCCGACATGGCGCTGAGCAGCAAGGTCAACGCCGGCGCCCTGGCCAGCGACGCACCAGCCTTGATGATCGCCTGCGGTCTGGCCCTCAGGAGTTTCGACTGATGGCACGGATCAACCTTTTACCCTGGCGTGAAGAGCTGCGCGAAGAGCGCCGCAAGCGTTTCCTGTTGGCGTTGGTGGGTGTGCTGGTGGGCTCGGTGGGCTTGATTCTGATTGCCGATCAGATCATCAGCAGCGACATCAATCGGCAAGTGGCGCGCAATGAATACCTGGGCAAGCAGATTGCCGTGGTCGATGAGCGGATCAAGCAGATCGGCGACCTCAAGGCCCGTCGCCAGCAACTGGTGGAGCGCATGCGCATCATCCAGGACCTGCAAGGCAACCGGCAGATCAGCGGACGAATCTTCGATCAGTTGGCGCGGACCCTGCCGGACGGCGTGTATTTCACTGAAGTGAAAATGGTCGGCAAAACCCTGTCCATCACCGGCGCGGCCGAGTCGAACAACAAAGTCTCGGAGCTGATGCGCAACCTCGACGCCTCCGACTGGTTCGATGCGCCCAGCCTGACCGAAGTCAAGGCGATGACCGCCGGTCAACTGGATCAGGCGAACGTTTTCCAATTGACCGTCCGCCAGACTCAGCCCGCCGCCATGGAGGTCGCCAAGTGAGACCGTCCGAATGGTTTGAAGGGCTGCGCAAGATCGATATCAACGACCTGGACACCAGCAACCTGGGTTCCTGGCCACCGGCAATCAAGGCTGTGGCGGGCATCCTGCTGATGCTTGTGGTGTTGGGGCTGGGCTACAACTTTTACATCAGTGACCTCGAAAGCGAACTCGACCTCAAGCGCTCGGAAGAGTCGACGCTCAAGGAGCAATTTGCCAGCAAGGCCGGCATGGCGGCGAATCTGGAGCTCTACACCCAGCAGATGAAGGAGATGGAAAACTCCTTCGGCGTGTTGCTGCGGCAACTGCCCAGCGACACCGAAGTGCCTGGCTTGCTGGAGGACATCACCCGCACCGGCCTGGGCAGCGGCCTGGAATTCGAAGAGATCAAGTTGTTGCCGGAAGTCACCCAGCCGTTCTACATCGAGTTGCCGATCCAGATCACCGTCACCGGGGCCTATCACGACCTGGCCACGTTCGTCAGTGGCGTCGCCGGGTTGCCGCGAATCGTCACTTTGCATGACTTCGACCTTGCGCCGGCCAATCCCGACGGTGGTACGAAGCTGCGCATGAGCATCCTCGCCAAGACCTACCGCTACAACGACAAGGGGCTGCAAAAATGACCCCGTTTCGTTGCTTATCAATGGTTGTGTTGTTCGCCGCCCTGGCCGGATGCGGCGGTGACAATGGCTTCGGTGATCTGGACGCGTACATGAACGAAGTGCGCCTGCGTCCATCGGGCAAGATTGAACCAACGCCGACCTTCCGGTCTTACCCGACATTCACCTACAGCGCCGCCAATCTGCGCAGCCCGTTTTCCCGGCAGGTCAGAGTCGATCTCGCTGGACAGAAGCACGGTTCGCGCAACGTCAAACCCGACCTCAATCGGGTCAAGCAGTACCTCGAAGGTTTCAACATCGAGCAGTTTGAAATGGTCGGCACGATCTCCAACGCTACCGGCTCCTTTGCGCTGCTGCGCGGGGCGGGCGGGGTGCATCGGTTGAAAGTCGGCGATTACCTGGGGCGTAACGATGGGCGGATCGTCGCCATCAGCGGCTCGCAAGTCGATGTGGTCGAAATCGTTCCCGACGGCGAGGGCGCCTGGCTGGAACGTCCACGGACCATCCCTTTGAAAGAGCACTCATAGTGGAACTCGAATAATGAACAGGATTTTCTCAACCCTCGGTCTTTCGCTATGGATAGCGCTGATGTCGCCGATGGTACAAGCGGCCACCCTTGATGCACTGGATGTCGCCACGCTGCCGGGTGATCGCATTGAGCTGAAGTTGACCTTCGACGGCCCGCCGCCAGCGCCCCACGGCTACACCACCGAATCCCCGGCGCGAATTGCGCTGGATCTGCCGGGCGTGGTCAGCAAACTGGCCAGCAAAAATCGTGACCTGGGCGGCGGTAACGCGCGCAGCGCCACGGTGGTGGAGGCCAAGGACCGTACGCGACTGATCATCAACCTGACCCAACTGACGCCCTACAGCTCAAGAGTTGAAGGTAACAACCTGTTCGTGGTCGTTGGGCAAGGCGCCAAGGCTGCGACGTCCAAACCTGTTGCCAGCGCGCCGCGTGTCGCGACCGCCAAACCGGCCCCGGTGAAAACCTATGCGCCCGTGAGCAAGGCGATCCGGGGCGTGGACTTCCAGCGTGGTACCCAGGGCGAAGGTAATGTGGTGATTGATCTGTCAGACCCAACCATCGCTCCGGACATTCAGGAGCACGACGGCAAGATCATCCTCGGCTTCGCCAGGACGCAATTGCCCGAGCCATTGCGCGTGCGCCTGGACGTCAAGGATTTCGCCACCCCGGTGCAATTCGTTAACGCTGCCGCCACCGGCGACCGCGCTACGATCAGCATCGAACCTGTTGGCGCCTACGAGTATTCGACCTACCAGACGGACAATAAGCTGACCGTCAGCATCCGCGCGGTAACCCCCGACGACTTGCAGAAGCGCAACGCCGAACGATTCGCCTACACCGGCGAAAAGCTCTCGCTGAATTTCCAGGACATCGATGTGCGCTCGGTGCTGCAACTAATCGCCGACTTCACCAACCTCAACCTGGTCGCCAGTGACACCGTGCAGGGCGGCATCACGTTGCGTCTGCAGAACGTACCGTGGGATCAGGCGCTGGACCTGGTGTTGAAAACCAAGGGCCTGGATAAGCGCAAGATCGGCAATGTGTTGCTGGTCGCGCCAGCCGATGAAATCGCCGCCCGTGAGCGTCAGGAGCTGGAGTCGCAAAAACAGATCGCCGAACTGGCACCGCTGCGCCGTGAGTTGTTGCAGGTCAACTACGCCAAGGCGGCCGATATCGCCAAGCTGTTCACCTCGGTGACCAGCGCCGAGACGAAAGTCGACGAGCGCGGTTCGATCACGGTCGATGAGCGAACCAACAACATCATTGCCTACCAGACCCAGGACCGCCTCGACGAGCTTCGGCGCATCGTCGCGCAACTGGACATCCCGGTGCGCCAGGTGATGATCGAGGCGCGGATCGTCGAAGCCAACGTCGATTACGACAAGAGTCTGGGCGTGCGCTGGGGCGGCTCGGTGCAGAACAAGGGCAACTGGAACACCTCGGGCGTCAGCAACGGTTCTTCCACCACCATTGGTACGCCGGGCAGTACCAGCACCAACTCGCCGTTCGTCGATATGGGCACGGCGGGGAACACGTCGGGGATCGGCATCGCCTTCATCACCGACAACGTGTTGCTCGACCTTGAGCTGACGGCCATGGAGAAGACCGGCAACGGCGAAATCGTCTCGCAACCCAAAGTGGTCACGTCCGACAAGGAAACTGCAAAAATCCTCAAGGGCACCGAGATTCCCTATCAGGAGGCGAGCTCCAGCGGCGCGACGTCCGTGTCGTTCAAGGAGGCCTCGCTGTCCCTGGAAGTGACACCGCAAATCACCCCGGACAACCGCATCATCATGGAGGTCAAGGTCACCAAGGACGAACCGGATTACCTCAACAAAGTGCAGGACGTACCGCCGATCAAGAAAAACGAGGTCAACGCCAAAGTGCTGGTCAACGACGGCGAGACCATCGTCATCGGTGGGGTTTTCTCAAATACTCAGAGCAAGGTTGTAGATAAGGTGCCATTTCTCGGCGATGTGCCGTATCTTGGCCGCCTTTTCCGGCGTGACGTGGTTTCGGAGAAAAAATCCGAGCTGCTGGTATTTCTCACTCCGCGTATCATGAATAACCAGGCGATTGCTGTGAGTCGTTGATTCTGTGCGAAATTTGATTCTTGTAGGACCGATGGGTGCTGGCAAAAGCACCATCGGCCGTTTGCTGGCCAAAGAGCTGCGCCTGCCATTCAAAGATTCCGACAAGGAAATTGAATTGCGCACGGGCGCCAATATCCCGTGGATCTTCGATAAGGAAGGCGAGCCCGGCTTCCGTGATCGCGAGCAAGCGATGATCGAAGAGCTGTGCGGCTGCGACGGCGTGGTGCTGGCGACCGGTGGCGGTGCAGTGATGCGCGAAGCCAATCGTCGGGCCCTGCATGCCGGGGGGCGCGTGGTTTATCTGCACGCCTCCGTCGAGCAGCAAGTCGGCCGCACCGCCCGTGATCGCAATCGTCCATTGTTGCGCACCGCTGATCCGGCCAAGACCCTTCGGGACTTGCTGGCGATCCGCGATCCGCTTTATCGGGAAATCGCCGATCTGGTGGTGGAAACCGATGAGCGGCCGCCGCGAATGGTCGTGCTCGACATCCTTGAACGCTTGCAGCAGCTACCTCCCCGTTAAAGCGTGGCGCGAAATGCGCTATCCTCGGCGTCCTGTCATGGCCGCTCAAGGTTGTGGCGGATGGCTATCAAACGGCGTCACACAGCAGGCGCCGCGCACATTTGTTAACTCAAGGCAGGACGCCTGATTCCATCTTCACTGTGGGGACACATGCAGACACTCAAGGTCGACCTAGGCGAGCGCAGCTACCCGATTCATATTGGCGAAGGTTTGTTGGATCAGCCCGAGTTGCTGGCCCCGCATGTTCGCGGACGGCAAGTGGCAATCATCTCCAACGAGACCGTGGCGCCGCTCTATCTCGAACGTCTGACCAAAAGCCTCGCGCAGTTTTCAGTGGTCTCGGTGGTGCTGCCCGACGGCGAAGCCTTCAAGACCTGGGAAACCCTGCAACTGATTTTCGACGGCCTGCTGACCGCCAGGCACGACCGCCGTACCACTGTCATCGCCCTCGGTGGCGGCGTGATTGGTGACATGGCCGGTTTTGCGGCGGCGTGCTACCAGCGCGGTGTCGATTTCATCCAGGTGCCCACCACGTTGCTGTCGCAAGTCGACTCGTCGGTAGGCGGCAAGACCGGGATCAACCATCCGCTGGGCAAAAACATGGTCGGCGCCTTCTATCAGCCCAATGTGGTGCTGATCGATACCGCCACCCTCAATACGCTGCCGGCTCGCGAACTGTCTGCGGGCCTGGCGGAAGTCATCAAGTACGGGCTGATCTGCGACGAGCCGTTCCTCACTTGGCTCGAAGAAAACGTTGATCGCTTGCGCGCCCTGGACCAGGTCGCCCTGACGTACGCTATCAAGCGCTCCTGCGAGGCCAAGGCTGAAGTGGTTGGCGCCGACGAAAAAGAAACCGGCGTGCGCGCCACGCTCAACCTGGGGCACACCTTCGGCCACGCCATCGAAACCCACATGGGCTATGGTGTGTGGCTACACGGCGAAGCGGTCGCTGCTGGCACCGTGATGGCGTTGGAGATGTCCGCGCGCCTGGGCTGGATCAGCGAGCAGGAGCGAGATCGCGGTATTCGCCTGTTCCAGCGGGCCGGTCTGCCGGTCATTCCGCCGGAAGAGATGACAGAAGCCGATTTTCTCGAACACATGGCAATTGACAAGAAAGTGATCGACGGTCGTTTGCGCCTGGTGCTGCTGCGCCACATGGGCGAAGCGGTGGTGACCGACGATTATCCGAAAGAGGTTCTACAGGCCACGCTGGGAGCGGATTACCGCGCCCTGGCTCAGCTTAAAGGTTAATAAGATCCCGATGACTAGTTTGCATGCCGACGAGGCTTTCCTCGGCCATTACCAGTTAAGTCATGACCCTTTTGCTCCACGGGTGCCTGGCTTCAAATTTTTCCCGGCCCAGCGCAAACCGGTGCTGGGACAACTGCATCACCTGGCCCGTTACAGCCAGTTGCTGCTGGTGGTCACCGGCCCGCAAGGCAGCGGCAAGACCCTGTTGCGTCAGGCGCTGGTGGCCAGCACCAACAAACAATCCGTGCAAAGCGTGGTGGTTTCCGCCCGTGGCGCGGGTGATTCTGCCGGCGTACTGCGCCAGGTCGCCCAGGCGCTGAACGTGGCCCAGGCCGAGATCGGCGCGATTCTGGCGCAAGTGGTTCAGCTTGCCCTGACCGGGCAGGAAGTCTACTTGCTGGTGGACGACGCCGAGCAACTCGACGAGTCCGCGCTGGACGCCCTGATGGCGTTGGCCGCCGGCGCACCGGAAGGCCGCCCGCATGTGTTCCTGTTCGGTGAATCGTCGCTGATCGCTCAACTGGAGGCCCTGAGCCTCGAGGAAGAGCGCTTCCACGTCATCGAATTGCAGCCGTACACCGAAGAAGAAACCCGCGAATACCTGGATCAACGTCTTGAAGGCGCCGGCCGGGGTATCGAACTTTTCACCGCAGATCAGATCTCTGATATTCACGAAAGCTCCGACGGTTGGCCTGGCAACATCAACCAGGTCGCCCGCGATGCGATGATCGAAGCCATGATTGCCAGCCGCACAGCGGTGAAGCGTCCAAGTATGGGGTTCAACATGCCGAAGAAACACGTATTGGCGATTTCTGCCGTAGTCGTGGTCGCGGTAGCTGCCGCCTGGTTGATGCCGGGCCGCAGCAAGACACCGACCACCGGCGCACCGGCCAACGAACAGGCCCAGTTGCCATTGGGTACGCCAAAACCGAACGCCGCCGGCGGTGCGCCCGCCGTGGAATTTGCCGGTAACACGCAGCCGATGCCGTTGCCGCTGGTCGGCCAATCGCAACCGGTCATGCGCAGCCCGCTGGCCGAAGCGGCCGGTGGTATCACCGAGGGCGACGACGGCGTGCCGGTCGAAGGCTCCAGCGCTACACCGCCGACCGTAACCACCATCGCGCCGCCTACAGGCATTCAGCCAGGTCCTGCACCGACGCCAGCCGCCAAGCCGACGCCTGCGCCGACTCAGGTCGCTACCGCCAAGCCAGCGCCTGCTCCAGTGGCCAAACCGGCTCCAGCGCCCGCCAAGCCTGTGGTGGCGGCCAAGCCAGCCGAGAAGCCGGTGACCGTGGCCAAGGCTGCCGGAGGTAGCTGGTACGCCGGGCAAGCACCGGGTAACTACGTGGTGCAGATCCTCGGCACCAGCTCTGAAGCCACTGCGCAAACCTTCGTCAAGGAGCAGGGCGGCGAGTACCGTTACTTCAAGAAAGTCCTGAACGGTAAACCGCTTTACGTCATCACCTACGGCAGCTTCGCCAACCGCGATGCGGCCGTTAGCGCCATCAAGGCCTTGCCAGCGAAGGTTCAGGCTGGTAAACCTTGGCCTCGCTCCGTCGCCAGCGTCCAACAGGAACTGGCAACAGCTCGCTGAAGATTCGGCGGCCTTACCCAGGCCGCCTCTCTCGGCACCTCAAAATTTTCCGCGAGTAGCATGCTGCCCTAGAGGCCGCGTGCCTTGTGGTGTCTGCGTCACAGTAGTCTTTGAGTCGTTGCGGTCAAAATTAAAAAAGTTTTGACTAGCACAGCATATCGCTTTAAACCTTTCACAAATGCGACATAGATTTGCGACAGTTCGTCGTCAAATTTGTGAGCCCCTGTGTCGGTGTGTACAATGACCTCCCTTTTGCCCCCGCAAAGCCGGCGTACGTTCGGCGTGGATGGCAAGTGGTTGAATTGAAAAGAAATTTGCCTCGAAAAGAGGCAGCCTGGTGAGAAAGTGTCTATGAAAGCAGGTCTGTACCAACCAGATGAATTCAAGGATAACTGCGGTTTCGGCCTGATAGCCCATATGCAGGGCGAGCCCAGTCATACCCTTTTGCAAACGGCCATTGAGGCCCTGACCTGCATGACCCACCGCGGTGGGATCAACGCCGACGGCAAGACCGGTGACGGTTGCGGCTTGCTGATTCAAAAGCCGGACGTATTCCTGCGAGCCATCGCCCAGGAAACCTTCGGCGTCGAGCTGCCCAAGCAATACGCCGTGGGCATGGTCTTCTTCAACCAGGACCCGGTCAAAGCCGAAGCCGCTCGCGAGAACATGAACCGCGAGATCCTCGCTGCCGGCCTGACCCTCGTTGGCTGGCGCAAAGTGCCGATCGACACTAGCGTCCTCGGCCGCCTGGCCCTTGAGCGCCTGCCACAGATCGAGCAGGTCTACATCGGCGGTGAAGGCCTGAGCGATCAGGACATGGCGATCAAGCTGTTCACCTCCCGTCGTCGCTCGTCCGTGGCCAACGCCGCCGACGCCGATCACTACATCTGCAGCTTTTCGCACAAGACCATCATTTATAAAGGCCTGATGATGCCGGCGGATTTGACCGCCTTCTATCCAGACCTCAGCGACCAGCGCCTGCAAACCTCGATTTGCGTGTTCCACCAGCGCTTCTCGACCAACACCCTGCCGAAATGGCCGTTGGCGCAGCCGTTCCGCTTCCTCGCCCACAACGGCGAGATCAACACCATCACTGGCAACCGTAACTGGGCCGTGGCCCGTCGCACCAAGTTCACCAACGATTTGATGGACCTGGAAGAACTCGGCCCATTGGTGAACCGTGTCGGCTCCGACTCCTCCAGCATGGACAACATGCTCGAGTTGATGGTCACCGGTGGCATCGACCTGTTCCGTGGCGTGCGGATGATCATTCCGCCTGCGTGGCAGAACGTCGAAACCATGGACCCGGATCTGCGGGCGTTCTACGAATACAACTCGATGCACATGGAACCGTGGGACGGCCCGGCCGGCGTGGTCATGACCGACGGTCGCTACGCGGTGTGCCTGCTCGACCGTAACGGTCTGCGTCCGGCGCGTTGGGTCACCACCAAAAACGGTTTCATCACCCTGGCCTCGGAAATCGGTGTCTGGAACTACCAGCCTGAAGACGTGATCGCCAAGGGCCGCGTGGGTCCGGGCCAGATCTTTGCCGTGGACACCGAAACCGGTCAGATCCTCGACACCGACGCCATCGACAACCGCTTGAAGTCTCGTCATCCGTACAAGCAATGGCTGCGCAAGAATGCCCTGCGCATCCAGGCGACCATGGAAGACAACGACCACGGTTCGGCGTTCTACGACGTCGATCAGCTCAAGCAATACATGAAGATGTACCAGGTCACTTTCGAAGAGCGTGACCAGGTGCTGCGTCCGCTCGGCGAACAAGGCTACGAAGCCGTTGGCTCGATGGGCGACGATACGCCGATGGCCGTGCTGTCCCAGCGCGTGCGCACGCCGTACGACTATTTCCGCCAGCAGTTCGCGCAGGTTACCAACCCGCCGATCGACCCGCTGCGTGAAGCCATCGTCATGTCGCTGGAGATCTGCCTCGGTGCCGAGCGCAACATCTTCCAGGAGTCGCCGGAACACGCCTCGCGCGTAATCCTCAGCTCGCCGGTCATTTCCCCGGCCAAGTGGCGTTCGCTGATGAACCTCGATCGCCCGGGCTTCGAGCGCGCGATCATCGATCTCAACTACGACGAAAGCGTCGGCCTCGAAGCGGCGATCCGCAACGTTGCCGATCAGGCTGAAGAAGCCGTGCGTTCCGGTCGTACCCAAGTGGTTTTGAGCGACCGTCACATTGCCCCGGGCAAGTTGCCGATCCACGCTTCGCTGGCTACCGGCGCGGTGCATCACCGCCTGACCGAAAAAGGCCTGCGTTGCGACTCCAACATCCTCGTGGAAACCGCGACTGCCCGCGACCCGCATCACTTCGCGGTGTTGATCGGTTTCGGTGCCTCGGCGGTTTATCCGTTCCTGGCCTACGAAGTACTGGGCGACCTGATCCGGACCGGTGAAGTGCTGGGCGACCTCTATGAGGTATTCAAGAACTACCGCAAAGGCATCACCAAAGGTCTGCTGAAGATCCTGTCGAAGATGGGCATTTCGACCATCACTTCGTACCGCGGTGCGCAACTGTTCGAAGCCATCGGCCTGTCCGAAGAAGTCTGCGAACTGAGCTTCCGTGGCGTGCCGAGCCGCATCAAGGGTGCGCGTTTCGTCGACATCGAAGCCGAGCAGAAAGCCCTCGCCGCCGAAGCCTGGAGCCCGCGCAAGCCGATCCAGCAGGGCGGTTTGCTGAAGTTCGTCCACGGTGGCGAATATCACGCTTACAACCCGGACGTGGTCAGCACCCTGCAAGCCGCTGTGCAGCAGGGCGACTACAGCAAGTTCAAGGAATACACGGCGCTGGTGGACAACCGTCCGGTGTCGATGATCCGCGACATGTTCAAGGTCAAAACCCTGGACACGCCGCTGGACATCAGTGAGATCGAACCGCTGGAATCGGTGCTCAAGCGCTTCGACTCCGCCGGCATCTCCCTCGGTGCACTGTCGCCGGAAGCTCACGAAGCCCTGGCCGAAGCCATGAACCGCCTCGGTGCGCGTTCCAACTCCGGCGAAGGCGGCGAAGACCCGGCGCGCTACGGCACCATCAAGAGCTCGAAAATCAAGCAAGTGGCGACTGGCCGTTTCGGCGTGACCCCGGAATACCTGGTCAACGCTGAAGTGCTGCAGATCAAAGTCGCCCAGGGCGCCAAGCCCGGCGAAGGTGGTCAGTTGCCGGGTGGCAAGGTCAACGGTCTGATCGCCAAGCTGCGTTACGCAGTGCCGGGCGTGACCCTGATTTCGCCGCCGCCGCACCACGACATCTATTCGATTGAAGACTTGTCGCAGCTGATTTTCGACCTGAAACAAGTCAACCCGAAGGCCCTGGTCTCGGTGAAACTCGTTGCAGAGGCGGGCGTCGGCACCATCGCCGCCGGTGTGGCCAAGGCCTACGCGGACTTGATCACCATCTCCGGCTACGACGGCGGCACCGGCGCATCGCCGCTGACCTCGATCAAATACGCGGGCGCCCCGTGGGAACTCGGCCTGGCCGAAACCCACCAGACCCTGCGCGGCAACGACCTGCGCGGCAAAGTCCGGGTGCAAACCGACGGTGGCCTGAAAACCGGCCTCGACGTGATCAAGGCTGCGATCCTCGGCGCTGAAAGCTTCGGCTTCGGCACCGCACCAATGATCGCCCTGGGCTGCAAATACCTGCGCATCTGCCACCTGAACAACTGCGCCACCGGCGTCGCGACGCAGAACGAGAAGCTGCGTAAAGACCACTACATCGGCACCGTCGACATGGTGATCAACTTCTTCACCTACGTGGCTGAAGAAACCCGTGAGTGGCTGGCCAAGCTGGGCGTGCGTTCCCTCGAAGAACTGATCGGCCGTACCGATCTGCTGGAAATCCTCGAAGGCCAGACCGCCAAGCAGCAACACTTGGACCTGACGCCGTTGCTGGGCAGCGATCACATCCCGGCAGACAAGCCTCAGTTCTGCCAGGTTGACCGCAACCCGCCGTTCGACAAAGGCCTGCTGGCCGAGAAAATGGTCGACATGGCCACCTCGGCAATCAACGACCTGAGCGGCGCCGATTTCGCCCTGGATATCTGCAACTGCGACCGTTCGATCGGTGCGCGGATCTCCGGTGAAATCGCTCGTAAACACGGCAACCAAGGCATGGCGAACGCGCCGATCACCTTCCGCTTCAAAGGGACGGCCGGTCAGAGCTTCGGTGTGTGGAACGCCGGCGGCCTGCACATGTACCTGGAAGGCGACGCCAACGACTACGTCGGCAAAGGCATGACCGGCGGCAAACTGGTCATCGTTCCGCCGAAGGGCAGCGTCTACAAGACTCAGGACAGCGCCATTATCGGCAACACCTGCCTGTACGGCGCCACCGGCGGCAAGCTGTTCGCCGCTGGCACCGCAGGCGAGCGATTCGCTGTGCGTAACTCCGGTGCTCACACCGTGGTTGAAGGCACGGGCGATCACTGCTGCGAGTACATGACCGGTGGTTTCGTCTGCGTCCTGGGCAAAACCGGTTACAACTTCGGCTCAGGCATGACCGGCGGTTTCGCCTACGTGCTCGACCAGGACAACACCTTCGTTGACCGGGTCAACCACGAACTGGTGGAAATCCAGCGGATCAGCGGCGAAGCGATGGAAGCCTATCGCAGCCACCTGCAACGCGTGCTGGACGAATACGTCGCGGAAACCGACAGCGAATGGGGTCGTAACCTCGCTGAGAACCTCGATGACTATCTGCGTCGTTTCTGGTTGGTCAAGCCTAAGGCCGCCAATCTGAAATCGTTGCTTTCCAGCACCCGTGCCAATCCGCAGTGATATGCGCCTGAAGAGTTTGATGAGGTTTTAACAATGGCTGAACGTCTGAATAACGACTTCCAGTTCATCGATGTCGGGCGCAAAGATCCGAAGAAGAAACTGTTGCGTCAACGCAAGAAAGAGTTCGTGGAGATCTACGAACCCTTCAAACCCCAGCATTCGGCCGATCAGGCCCACCGCTGCCTGGGTTGCGGTAACCCGTACTGCGAATGGAAGTGCCCGGTGCACAACTTCATTCCCAACTGGCTGAAACTGGTGGCCGAGGGCAACATCCTCCAGGCCGCCGAGCTGTCGCACCAGACCAACACCCTGCCGGAAGTCTGCGGCCGGGTGTGCCCGCAGGATCGTCTGTGCGAGGGTGCGTGCACCCTTAACGACGGCTTCGGCGCTGTGACCATTGGTTCGGTCGAGAAGTACATCACCGACACCGCGTTCGCCATGGGCTGGCGCCCGGACATGTCCAAGGTCAAGCCGACCGGCAAGCGTGTGGCGATCATCGGTGCCGGCCCGGCGGGCCTCGGTTGTGCCGACGTGCTGGTACGCGGCGGCGTGGCCCCGGTGGTGTTCGACAAGAACCCGGAAATCGGCGGTCTGCTGACCTTCGGTATCCCCGAGTTCAAGCTGGAAAAGACCGTGCTGAGCAATCGCCGCGAAGTCTTCACCGGCATGGGGATCGAGTTCCGCCTGAACACCGAAGTGGGCAAGGACGTGACCATCGAGCAACTGCTCGAAGAATACGATGCCGTGTTCATGGGCATGGGCACCTACACCTACATGAAGGGCGGCTTTGCCGGTGAGGACCTGCCGGGCGTGCATGACGCGCTCGACTTCCTGATCGCCAACGTCAACCGCAACCTGGGCTTTGAAAAGTCGCCGGAAGATTTCGTCGACATGAAAGGCAAGAAGGTTGTGGTGCTGGGCGGCGGCGACACGGCGATGGACTGCAACCGTACGTCGATTCGCCAGGGCGCCAAGTCGGTGACCTGCGCCTATCGTCGCGATGAAGCGAACATGCCGGGCTCGCGCAAAGAAGTGAAGAACGCCAAGGAAGAAGGCGTGAAATTCCTCTACAACCGCCAGCCGATTGCCATTGTCGGTGAAGACCGCGTCGAAGGCGTGAAAGTGGTCGAGACCCGTCTCGGCGAACCGGATGCTCGCGGCCGTCGAAGCCCCGAGCCGATCCCGGGCTCCGAAGAGATCATCCCGGCGGACGCCGTGGTCATCGCCTTCGGTTTCCGTCCAAGCCCGGCGTCGTGGTTCGAACAGTTCGACATCCAGACCGACAGCCAGGGCCGCGTCGTGGCCCCGGAACAAGGTCAATACAAGCACCAGACCAGCAACCCGAAAATCTTCGCCGGTGGCGACATGGTTCGCGGTTCTGACCTGGTAGTGACCGCGATCTTCGAAGGCCGCAATGCGGCTGAAGGGATTCTGGATTACCTGGGCGTCTAACCCAATCGCGAGCAAGCCTCTCTCCTGTAGGAGCAAAGCTTGCTCGCGATAGCATCACCCCAGTCATCAGGTCGACCGAGGTGTCTGCGTCGCGAGCAAGCTTTGCTCCTACGGGGGTAAGGCGGGTTTGCGAGGGGTTTTCACCGCGACAAATTGACCCGATAGACAAAAGGCTGACCTGCAACCGTGCCTTTTGCGTCGCGCTCTGAGAAAATGCCCGCACTTTTTTTCCGGATGCCGACATGACTGCCCTGAAGAACGACCGTTTCCTTCGCGCCCTGCTCAAGCAACCCGTAGACGTCACCCCCGTGTGGATGATGCGTCAGGCCGGTCGCTACCTGCCGGAATACCGCGCCAGCCGCGCCAAGGCCGGTGACTTCATGAGCCTGTGCATGAACCCGGAGTTCGCTTGCGAAGTCACGATGCAACCGCTCGACCGTTATCCGCAACTGGACGCGGCGATCCTCTTCTCCGACATCCTGACCATCCCGGACGCCATGGGCCAAGGCCTGTACTTCGAAACCGGTGAAGGTCCGCGCTTCAAGAAAGTCGTCAGCACGATGGCCGACATCGAGGCCCTGCCGATCCCTGATCCGCACAAAGACCTCGGCTACGTCATGGACGCGGTCAGCACCATCCGCCGCGAACTGAACGGCCGCGTGCCGCTGATCGGTTTCTCCGGCAGCCCGTGGACCCTGGCGACTTACATGGTCGAAGGCGGTTCGTCGAAGGACTACCGCAAGACCAAAACCATGCTCTACGACAACCCGCAAGCCTTGCACTTGTTGCTGGACAAGCTGGCTCAGTCGGTCACCAGCTACCTCAACGGCCAGATCATGGCTGGCGCGCAAGCGGTGCAGATCTTCGATAGCTGGGGCGGTAACCTCTCGGCGGCGGCGTACCAGGAATTCTCCCTGGCCTACATGCGCAAGATCGTCAGTGGCTTGATCCGCGAACACGAAGGCCGCAAGGTGCCGGTCATCCTGTTCACCAAGGGCGGGGGGCTGTGGCTGGAAAGCATCGCCGACGCTGGCGCTGATGCATTGGGCCTGGACTGGACCTGCGACATCGGCGAAGCCCGCCAGCGTGTCGGCAACAAAGTCGCCCTGCAAGGCAACATGGACCCGACCGTGCTGTACGCCAAGCCAGAAGCCATCCGCACCGAAGTCGGCCGCATCCTCGCCAGCTACGGCAAGGGCAGCGGTCACGTGTTCAACCTCGGTCATGGCATCACCCCGGAAGTTGATCCGGAGCATGCAGGTGCGTTCCTGCGCGCGGTGCATGAGTTGTCGGCGCAGTATCACGAGTGATCGTCGCCCGATAAGCAAAACGCCCGGCATTTGCCGGGCGTTTTGTTTGCGCAAGATCAAAAGATCGCAGCCTTCGGCAGCTCCTACGGGGTTGAGTGAACCGGCCATCCGTCGATTCACATCGCTGGCGTAGGAGCTGCCGAAGGCTGCGATCTTTTGCTTTTAAGCGTTCACACCACCCAACGGCGGCAACTTCGCCAGCTTCAACGCCACCAACAGCGCAATCACCAACAACCCGCCAATAAACAACCCGATCCCGTTCCACCCGCCCAAGTGCCAGAACACCCCGCCCGCCGTACCGGCAATGCTCGACCCGGCGTAGTAGCTGAACAGATACAACGAAGACGCCTGCCCCTTGGCCTTGATCGCCCGCCGCCCGATCCAGCTACTGGCCACCGAATGCGCGCCGAAGAAGCCGAACGTGAAGATCAGCATGCCGATGATCACCACCGGCAGCGGCGTGAACATCGTCAGCGCCAAACCCGCGAGCATCAACACGATGGTTGCCCACAGCACCTTGCGACGCCCCAGTTTGTCCGCCAGCGAACCAATCTTCGCCGAGCTGTAAATCCCCGACAGGTACACCACCGACAGCAACCCGACAAACGCCTGGTCCATGTTGTACGGCGCCGCCAGCAGGCGGTAGCCGATGTAGTTGAACAGCGTGACGAACGCGCCCATCAGCACAAAAGCTTCGAGAAACAGCAGCGGCAGGCCGGCATCGCGAAAGTGCATGGTGAAGCCGTCGAGCAAGCTGCGCGGATGCATCGAACGGGAGCGGAAGTTGCGTGATTCCGGGAGGATTTTCCAGAACACCGTCGCCGCAATCAGCGCCAGGCCACCGATCACCAGCATCGCGGTGTGCCAACTGACGAAGTCGATCAGTACGCCGGTGATCAAGCGCCCGCTCATCCCGCCAATCGCGTTGCCACCGATGTACAACCCCATCGCCAGGCCGATGTGCTGAGGATGAATCTCTTCGCTCAGGTAAGTCATGGCCACCGCCGCCAAGCCGCTCAGCGACAAGCCGATCAACGCCCGCATGATCAACACGCCTTCCCAACTCGGCATCATCGCGCTGGCCATGGTGCACAGCGCGGCGGCGAACAACGCGGTCACCATCACCGGTTTACGCCCGACACGGTCGGAAATCGGCCCGGTGATCAGCAGGCCAATGGCGAGCATGCCGGTGGCCACCGAGAGGATCAGGCTGCTTTGCGCCGCGTTGATCGAATACTCGTGGGACAGCAGCGGCATCATCGGCTGCACGCAATACAACAGGGCGAAGGTCGCGAAGCCGCCAGAGAACAAGGCCAGCACCGTGCGCATAAACATCGGCGTGCCTTTCTCGATGTAGATCTCGTTCAGCTCGGCGACGACATCGTCCAGCACAGTGGGCGGAACTTCATGGGCGAGCGGGGCAACAGCAGTTTTCACGTCGGACCTCGGAGGGGCGCAGCCGGTCAGGCAATGAAAAAAGCATATAGCTGCCTAACGATTCAATCCAATATATTATTCGACCTGTTTAAGACGTTTCACGACCTAATGGAGTTTTCATGGAATTGCGCCATCTGCGCTACTTCATCGCCGTCGCCGAAGAACTGCATTTCGGCCGCGCCGCTCAGGTGCTCGGCATCTCGCAGCCGCCGCTGAGCCAGCAGATTCAGGCACTGGAAGTCGAGGTCGGGGCGCGGCTTTTCGAACGGACCAATCGTCGGGTCGAACTCAGCGAGGCCGGTCGGTTGTTCCTGGAGGAGGCGCGGCTGGTGCTGGCCCAAGTCGACAAAGCGGCCGACGTCGCCCGCCGGGCGCAACTCGGTGAACTAGGCGAACTGAAAATCGGCTTCACCTCGTCTGCGCCGTTCAACTCGACCATTCCCCAAGCCATTTTTTCGTTTCGACAACGCTTCCCGGCAGTGCACCTGAACCTGCGGGAAATGAGCAGCACCCAAGTGGCCGATGCGCTGGTGGATGAATCGATTGAAGTCGGCATCATGCGCCCGCTCGGTTTGCCGGATTCCCTCAACGTCGTGGAACTGATGCGCGAGCCGTTGGTGGCCGTGCTCAGCTCCAAGCATCCGCTGGTCACCGACAGCGAAGAAGGCCTGTTTCTGTCAGCCCTTGCCCTCGAACCTTTCGTCTTTTTCCCACGCAGTTATGGCAGCGGTCTGTACGCCCAATTACTCACCCTGGCCCGAGACGCCGGCTTCAGCCCGCACTTCGCCCAAGAGGCCGGCGAAGCGATGACGATCATCGGATTGGTCGCGGCGGGGCTGGGCGTGTCGGTGCTGCCGGCGTCGTATCAGCGGATGCGGATTGATGGCGTGGTCTATCGGCCGCTGCTTGATCCGGAAGCGGTGTCGGCGGTGTGGCTGGTGCAGCGCAAGGATCAGAAGTCGCCGATGGCCAAGGCGTTTGTGGAGTTGTTGACGCGCAAGGTTGAGCCTCTGAAATCGTGATGTCTTTTGTCGGACATTTCCGAAGCTGTATTCCGGGAGCCTACAGCACCTTGCGGCAGAGCCTACGACAGGCCCAGAATCCGCTGGCTTGTGCGCCTTGGGGGCCGTCGGTAACTTGATTCGTGTCACTGCTCAACGGTGATCGGGTTTAGTAGCTCGTGGTTTCACGAAGCGCATTTGCGTTCCAGACAGTCAGGCATTTCCGTGTCTGTGCTTGATGGTAGCTGCGCGCAGGGCGCTCTTGAGCGCGCCGGTTTCGTGTCTCCCCGGTCTACTAACCTGCGTTCAGCTGCCACCCTTTTGTTTAGTAGCGACTCGGTGACGGCTCCACCTTTTTGGAGACCGAATCATGTTCAAAGACACGCCAAACCCACCGGATACCGATCCGGCATCCCATGGCATAAAAGAGTCCATCGACAACGTCGCGCCTATCAACAAACGCAAACCCAGCAACATCTTTCTCATCGCCCCCGACATCGACGACCGGGCCTTGCTCGAATACGCCTGTGAATCCCTGGCATCAGCAAATGTCATGGCGAGTGATTTCGTGAGGTTTCTGGAAGGATCGCAGTGCAACACACTGCTGGGGATTCAGCAGTCGATCATGCTGGGAGAGATGGCCGTGAACCGGTTATTGGACAACTTCGACTCACCTTGAAACCTGCAACGATCAATACAAGTCAAGTTGCGCAGGATGTTCCCATTAGGGGCTTGTGAGACTCTGAGGGTCCTGGGCAACCAGCCATCGCAGAGCCAGGCCGGTTTAGGGCGATGACAAGCCGACCTGTTTGTAAAAGGGTGCCGAAAGGCGCCCTTTTTCGATTCTGGCATTCACCGACACGTCCCCCAAAACATTTAAGAACTGACGGTGGCCTGAAATCACTGGGGCCGCATAACCACCCATTTTTTTATAGCCGGATCTATTGGCTGCTCGGATTCAATCTCTACTTGGGTTTGACTGAATTCCATGCCATTTCCACAGAACGCAGTAAATTGCCCGCCGTTGAGACTGTAGAAGTCGACATTCGTAACGGTCTCACAAGCATCGCTAGCCACCATTTTTCGCGCGAGTTTTACCCGAGACGACTGATAAGTGCTGTACCAGTCTTTGTACTCGGCTTTGGAACGGGCCGCTGATGCGCCTGGGCTCAGAACATCAATGGCAACTCGGGCGTCAAGGGCGCTCGTTGTGAAACGCCTATAGGGTTGGATGTCTTCGGGATTAACAGAAAAAAGGTAGGCTTCCCCGTTTCGCATATTGAATTTAATCACCTGCAACTGCGCTTCTTCTGGATAAACCTTGTAGACGACACTCAAATTCCTCAGGAACAGGCTGGGGCTTTTTTCACTCGTGTAAATGAACTTCTCGTCCTTCTTTAGTTTGAAACGCTGGACTACCGAGTCTATTCGGTCGAGCCGCTTTCGCTTCTCTAAGTCGCTCTCCGCAACCTCGACGGGCTTCAAGGGTTTCAACTGCTCGGGTATCGGCATTACCAGGACTTGAACATCTGCCTTCGCGTCACAGACGGCGGTAGCCAATATCAAGGGAATGAGGGGTTTCAACATGCGTCCTGCTCCTTATAAAACAATCTTCCGGGTTTTGCTGTGTTTCCATTTTTGCCGAGGGGTTACTTGTCTTTGAACCCCGGTAACCCCTGAGCAGCGCGCCATTCCTTTACCGTTCGTGTGACGCCTTCGGCGGAATTATCTGCACCAGGCTCTGGATAAAAAATCAGGTCGGAACCCCCCGGGTGGCCGGTTAGCTGCCTGAATTGAACCAGTACCTCGCCGAGTTCTTCGTCAGATCCCCCTTTATTGATGGCACGTATCTGTTGAATGAACTTGATGAACTCTTTTTCGGTGTAATCGCTAATGGCTGCCATTGTGTGCCTACATTTTTTTATGTTGATTGATATGGTTTTTGGGGGTGTTCACACGAAGATTATCTATGTCGTAGACCGCTCCACCATCGGCAATTCGCTCGATGTGGTGTATCTCGAAAGTAGTTCGGTTGCCTACTGCTTCTCGCTCTTGAACAGCAGGGGCGTTGCCTGACATCAGACGGTCCTGAGCGTCCTCATTGAACTGGCTAAAGAGCTCAGGATCATTTTTTACGGCTGTCCAGAATGCGGTTCGGAATGTTTTGAAGTTTTTAAATTCACGCCCTCGCAGTTCATCGGCTATTCGTTTTGGGATGGGTGCACCGAGCCCGACGTTGGCCCCGGCAAGCCAAATCCCCAGCACATCCTCACCAACCCCCGTAACGACACCGGCATCATGCCGAGCACTGAGCGCAATATAAATCGGCTCAATCGGCGTACCCGGAAACCAGATAATTGCATCCTGATACTCGGGTGGATGTTCCGGGTTCGCCAGTATCTGGTTGGCTTGCTCAGTGGGCGGATACACCCACACCGTCGGCAATGAAGGGGCGCCTTCCAGCGCGGGAATGCCCAGGACCTCATCAGGGTTGGCCGCAGGCGTCCAGGTCAGGTCAATCCCTTTGCCGATGTGGGCAACAAATTTTTCGCCTTTCTTGTCGGCTCCAATGACCCGGACAAATTCCCACTCTTTTTTCCCGCCTGTATAGAAACCGTAAGCGTTGACCGAACCATCAGGCAGTGTTTTCGCGTTGATGCGAACGCGGGTTCGCCCCATCTCCAGTTCGGCGTATTGCTCGTGTTTATAAAAGGCGCTGTCGGGGGAGAGGCTGGTATTGGGCATCAGCAGTGCAACGGTCCCGACCACCCCGCCCGTTGCAATCGCTGCGGAGCCCTTCACCAGACTGAGTGCCAGAGAACCGCCAAGGCGTTGGGCGACGGCGCTGCCTGTTGCCGAGCCGGCCACCCATTTGAGCGGCTGACCTTCTGCGGTGATCGCTGCACCGGTGCCCAGTACCGCCCATGAGCCGTAGTTGGCGAGTCTTTCGAGGGGGACGAAGCCGGCAGGATTGTTGTAGTTGATGACCCCGTCGGGGAGGTCGCAGCTTTTGGCGAACACGCAGCCTTTAGTCGCGGCTTGTTTGCGCTTTTCGGATTGCCCGAGCAGGCGTTCTTCATAGGCCTGTTGTCGGGCGAGCATGGCTTCGTAGGATTTTTGTCTGGCGTCACGTTCGGCCAGTTCGGTCGGGGTCATGTCTCGCAGGTAGCGAATTCCGATTCCACTACCGCCGCCAGCAGTTCCAACTTCCCAGACTTGGGGGATGTCCTTGTCGCGCGCCATTGATGCTGTTCTGTTTGAGGCTGAGGAGCCTCGAACCTACTCGGCAGGATCAGGTGTTGGCGTTAGGACGTTTCCCAAATGAGGCGCTGAAATTTCCTATTTCATCTTGTGTCTGGAAGGCGCCCCTACACCCGGCCCTGTAGGAGCTGCCGAAGGCTGCGATCTTTTGATCTTGCCTTTAGAAAAACAGGATCAAAAGATCGCAGCCTTCGGCAGCTCCTACGGGGGAATGCGTTGCGCATTCCGTCCGGTGTACGGCAGGCGGTTGTTACTGGACCTTTGCCAGATCCCCTTTCAACGCGACGCCCGCCATGATTGCCCCGGCGTGGCATTCGTAGTTCGTGGCGTCTTTGCGCTCATTGCTCTTGTAGAAACTGACAATGTTGGTCACCGCATTCGCATTCGCGCTCTTGGCTGCCTGGAACAGGCTGATGATTGCCGATTGTGCGACCCATTCGCAGGCCACGGCGTCGGTCTTGTTGAAGGCGTTGGTTTTCTTGTTGGTCACGGCGCCCGGGCTGACGACGGTGACGGTGCCGGCCGGGTTGTTACCGGCCAGGTAGAACTTCACGCTGCCATCGATTTTGCCGGTGCGGACAGCTTCGGCGACGGCTTTGTCGAACGGCAGGTATACCGGGGTGTCACGGGCCTGGCTGACGGCCGGGACGGCGCAGATCAGTAGGGTGGCGGCAGCGGCGAGTTTTTTGAAGTGCATGGGGTCTCCTTGACCTTGATTAATACGGTTACGACCAGCGGCGGAAGATCAGCGAAGTGTTGACGCCGCCGAAGGCGAAGTTGTTGTTCATCACGTATTGGTTGCTCATCTGCCGGAACTCGCCGCGCAGGTAATCGAGCTTGCCGCAGTGCGGGTCAACCTCGTCGAGGTTGAAGGTGTGCACGTACAGGTCGCGGTTCATCATCTCGATGCTGAACCAGGACTCCAGCGCACCGCAGGCCCCGAGGGTGTGGCCGAGGAAACTTTTTTGTGAACTGATCGGCATGTGTTCGCCGAACAATGCACTGGTGGCCAGGGTTTCGGCGATGTCGCCCTGTTCGGTGGCGGTGCCGTGACCGTTCACATAACCGATGTCCGACGGCTGCAAACCGGCGTCTTCCAGGGCCAGTTCCATGGCCCGGCGCATGGTTGCCTGTTCGGGGCGGGTGGTGTGCTGGCCGTCGGCGTTGCTGCCGAAGCCGACGAGTTCGGCGTGGATGTGCGCGCCACGGGCCAGGGCGTGTTCGAGTTCTTCGAGCACCAGCATGCCGCCGCCTTCACCGATCACCAAACCGTCGCGACCCTTGTCGTACGGGCGGGGGGAGGTTTGCGGCGCATCGTTTTTCAGGCTGGTGGCGTAGAGCGCATCGAAGACCATGGCTTCGGTCGGGCACAGTTCTTCGGCGCCGCCGGCCAGCATCAACGGCAGACGTCCGAACTTGATCGATTCGTAGGCGTAGCCGATGCCCTGGCTGCCGCTGGTGCAGGCGCTGGAGGTCGGGATCAAACGGCCGGTGAGGCCGAAGAAAATGCTGATATTCGCCGCCGTGGTGTGCGGCATCATCCGCACGTAGGAGTTGGCGTTCAGGCCTTCGGCCACCGAGTTGAGCAGCATGTTGCCGAAGGCTTTGATCTCGTCGGTGCTGCCAGTGGATGAACCGCAAGCGACGCCCATGCGCCCGTCCTTGATCGATGCGTCGCCCAGCAGCCCGGCGTCGGCCAGCGCTTGTTCCGCCGCGCCCACAGCGAGCCGCGACACGCGGCCCATGCTGCGCAGTTGTTTGCGGGTCCAGTGGCTCGGCACTTTGAAGTCATCGATTGGCCCGGCCAGGCGCGTGTTGAGCTCGGTAAACCGATCCCACTCGTCCATCCGCCGGATGCCGCTGCGGTTGGCTTTGAAGTTGGCGGCGATGGTCTCCCAGTCGCTGCCCAATGAGGTGATGCCGGCCATGCCGGTGACGACGACGCGCTTCATCAGCACAAGCCTCCGTTGACGGCCAGAACCTGGCGGGTGATGTACGAGGCTTCCGCCGACATCAGGAAATTCACCGCGCCGGCCACCTCTTCAGGAGTGCCCATGCGTTGTGCGGGGATCATTTTCATCAGTTCTTCCACCGGCACGTTTTCGTCGAGCATGGCTGTGTCGATCAGGCCGGGTGCGACACAGTTGACGGTGATCTTGCGCTTGCCCAGTTCGATCGCCAACGCTTTCGCCGCGCCGATCAACCCGGCCTTGGAGGCGCTGTAGTTGACCTGCCCGCGATTGCCGATCAACCCGGAAACCGACGTGATGCACACAATCCGCCCGGCGGCGCGACGACGAATCATCGGCATCATCACCGGGTGCAACACGTTGTAGAAACCGTCGAGGTTGGTGCGCATCACCACGTCCCAATCATCCTCGCTCAGCGCCGGAAAAGCACCGTCGCGGGTCAGGCCGGCGTTGAGCACCACGCCGTAATAGGCGCCGTGGGCTTCAACGTCTGCTTCGAGAATGGCTTTGCAACTGGCGCGGTCGGACACGTCGAATTGCAGCACGCGGGCGTTGCGGCCCAGCGCTTCGACTTCGGCCTTCACGGCTTCGGCTTCGGCCACACCGCTGCGGCAATGCAGCACGATGTCGTGCCCGGCCTGGGCCAGACGCAACGCGATGGCGCGGCCAATGCCACGGCTGGAGCCGGTGACCAGTACGGATTCAGTCATCACTCGACTCCTTGGGTTTCTTGAAGATAGTGCGCCGCTTGCGGCGGGCGATACACGTTCAGCCGGGCGGTGGCGTGGATGCCGGGGGCGTTGATGTGGCATTCGAACACGCCCATGCCGCTGTCGTCTTCCAGGGAGCGCACCCCGTGGATGGTCAGTTCGGTGCCGACGGGAAAGTGTTCGACGTTGCATTCGAATTTGCGGGTGCCGAGCAGAAAGCCCAACTCCACCGCATCGCCGCGCGCACGGGCATGGCAACCGGCGTAAGCGGCGACGCTTTGCGCCATCAACTCGATGCCAACCCACGCCGGCAGACTGCCGTCGGCACGGTTGAACAGGCCACCGGGCTTGACGGTGAGGCGGGTGTGAATCTGCTCGTCATCGAACGACAGGATCTGCTCGATGAGGATCATGTCGCCAGCGTGAGGCAGCAGTTCGGCGAGCGGCCAGTCAATCATGGGGCGTCTCCGATAATCAGGCTGACGTTATTGCCACCGAAGGCAAACGAATTGCTCATCAGGTAGCGGGGTGCAATGGACGCCAGGCGATGGGCCGGGGTCACCCAATTCAATGGCGGCAGGTCCGGGTCGGGCTGGCCGTCCCAGATGTGCGGCGGCAGGGTGTGCTGGGGATTGTCGGCGCTCAGGCTCAACCAGCAGAACGCCGCTTCCAGGGCCCCGGCGGCGCCGAGGGTGTGACCGGTCATCGGTTTGGTCGACGAGCACGGCACGCCGTCCGGGAACACCGCCGAAACGGCCAGGCTTTCCATGGCGTCGTTGTGTTGGGTCGCGGTGCCGTGCAGGTTCAGGTAGCTGATTTGCGAGGCTTGCAACGCGGCGCGGCTCAAGGCTTTGCGCATCGCTTGTTGGGCGCCACGGCCCGTCGGTTCCGGCGCGGAAATGTGGTGTGCGTCAGAGCTGGCGCCGCTGCCGAGCAGGGCAATCGCCGGGCCGTCGCCGACACTTTTGCTCATCAGAAACAGCACGGCCGCTTCGCCGATGTTGATGCCGTTGCGGTTGGCGGAAAACGGATTGCAGCGTTGCTCGGACACCGCTTCCAGGGCCGAAAAACCGTTGAGGGTCAGCTTGCACAAACTGTCGACGCCGCCGCACAGCACCGCGTCGCACATGCCCAGATCGAGCAAGCGCTGGGCACTCATCAACGCCCGGGCGCTGGAGGTGCACGCGGTGGAAATCACGTAGGCGGGGCCGCTCACTTGCAGCCAGTCGGCGAGAAAGTTGGCCGGCGCGCCGAGCTCCTGCTGCTGATAGTCGTAGTCGGCGGGGAATTCATGCTCGCGGATGTAATGGGCCAAGCCGCGACTGGCTTCGTCGATGCCCGAGGTGCTGGTGCCGAGCACGATGCCGATGCGTTCGCGGCCGTAGGTCTGGATCGCTTGATCGATCTCGGGGCGAATTTGCAGCGCGGCTTCCAGCAGCAGTTGATTGTTGCGGCTGCGTTGCTCGGCCAGTTCCGGTGGAATCGGCGCCAATTCACCGCGCACGGCGGCCACCGGCAACGCACGCTCCGCCACCCAACCGGCCTCGCTTTGCATGCCTGAACAGTCGCCGGCAAACAGGTTGCGCGCGACTTCCTGCTTGTCGCGACCCAGGGCGCAAATCACCCCCAGTGCGTTCAACCAGACAGTCATGGCGTGTCCCCGCTCAGCGGCGTGACTTGGTATTTCGGGCCTTTGGGCAGGTTCAATTCAAAGCTCATGGGGCGTGAATAACGAACCTCCCAGCGCTCGGGCAGGGAACGTTGCCCGCCATGCTGCCAGGCGTCGGGATAGTTACTGCGCAACTCGGCTTCAGGGGTCAGGGCAAATAGCAGCGCGGCGAACAACTCGCGGGCCTCCGGGTTGGGTGGCAACAGACCATCGGCCTGCCAATCATCGCCGATCAGCTTCTGCCGAGCCTGAGGAATGCCGAGCAAATCCATCATCGACCAACGCAGCGCCGGGCCTTCCTGCTGGATCACCAATACCCAGTCCTGACGCTGGTCAGCCATCAGGCGCTGGATGTGCAGTTGCAGTGGCAGCGCGAGGGTCGGGCTGTGCTCGGGCAGCGGGGCGCGGCTGGCGCAAGCGCTCAGCAGCAGAGCACAGGCCACCAGTACAAATCGCAACAACACCACAAACCCTGTGGGAGCGGGCTTGCTCGCGAATGCGTCGGCACATTCAACACTTTCGTCGACTGACACTCCGCTTTCGCGAGCAAGCCCGCTCCCACAGTTTTGAATTGCGCTAGACATCAAACAGCACCTTCAAGCGGCTTGCGCGCCACGACGTTGACCAGGGTTTCTTCCCGTTGGCCAAAGGGCTTGGGCTTGCGTAAACCCCACCGTTCAAGCAACCCGAAATCCTTGGCACGGCTCCACCACAAGTACGGGTAAGACACGTTCTGCGGCCCGAATTCAAAACCCTGCTGGCGAATCATTTCCAGATACCCGGCTGCGCTCTTCTGCACATGCATCGGATGGCGGAACAACCAGCGAATCACCCACGTATCAATGTAAGCCTCGGTGGACTCGGCGAACAGCAGATAGCCGCCGGGCTTGAGCACGCGGTAGAACTCGGCCAGGGCCAGATCCTGCTCGACGAGGTGATGAAAGGTCTGGTGGCAGAACAGCAGATCGACGCTGGCGTCCGGCACGTTGAGCGTCGCGCAATCGCTGCCGATCAGCTCCACGGTCATGCCCTGACGCGCCGCTTCTTCAGCGCTGAGGTTCAGGCTGTGCGGGTCGGCATCGACGCCGATCAAGCGCTGGGGCGCGAAGGTCTGGCGCAGGTACTGGAACGACTTGCCCTGACCGCAACCGGCATCCAGCAACACCGGGCTGCCAGGCAGCGCGTCACTGAACAAACCGCGCAGGTCATTGATCGCCACCCGCAGCACGTGGTGCTGCCAGGTGTGGCTGCGCAGGAACCAGAAACCGAACTTGGTTTCTTCGACGTAGTTGTCGCTCAGGTAACTCATGTCGTTTCCCTTGCGCAGATCTCCGAAATCACCTTCAACCGGCGCTTCGCTTCGCTGACGAACGGGTTGCGTTCATCCCAGGCGTAACCGGCGAGGATCGAGGCGATCATGCGGCGGATGTCCGTGGAACTGCCGTCGTGGAAAATCACGTCCTGGAAGGTCCCGGCGTACCAGCCTTCGACGTAGCAGCGGAAGGTGTCCACGCCGCGTTTCAACGGGTCGGCGAACTCGGTTTGCCAGTCCACGCTTTCGCCCTGCAATTGGCGATGCAACACGGCGGCGGCCATGCTCGCCGAGCGCATGGCAATGGTCACGCCGGAGGAGAACACTGGGTCGAGGAATTCCGCTGCGTTGCCCAGCAGCGCGAAGCCCGGGCCGTGCAGGGTTTTAACATTGGCCGAGTAGCCACCGATGGTCCGCGCCGGGGTGTCCCACACCGCGTTGTTCAGGACGCCGGACAGGCTTGGGGTTTCGGCGATAAAGCCGCGCAGGCACTCGTCGAGATCATCGGTGCGCCCTTCGAAATGCTCGGCGGCCGCCACCACGCCCACCGAGCAACGACCGTTGCTGAACGGAATGCTCCAGAACCAGATATCGCGATGGAGCGGGTGGGTGGTGACGAGAATCTTGGTGCGGTCGAAGGCCGGGTTATCAATGTGGTCTTCGACGTGGGTGAACACCGCTTGGCGCACCGGGAAATTCGACGGCGCCTCCAGGTCTAGCAAACGAGGCAACACCCGGCCGTAGCCGCTGGCGTCGAGCACAAAGTCGGCTTCGACGCAGTACTCAGTACCGTCCTCGCGCAGCACGTTCAGCTGCGGTTTCGGCAAGTTGAAATCGGCGCTGACGATGGCTTCGCCGTAGCGCAATTCCACGCCTTGCAACGCCGCTTGATCAGCCAGCAGTTTGTCGAAATCGGCGCGTTGTACCTGGAACGTGGTCGGCTTGCCGTCGCTGAACGTGTCACTAAAATCGAACGCGCTGTAATGCTCGCCCCAGGCGAACGCGGCGCCGGTTTTTATTTGAAACCCAGCGGCGTTCACCGCGTCGAGCATGCCGGCTTCTTCAACGAAGTCCAGGCAGTGGGACAGCAGGCTTTCGCCGATGGAAAACCTTGGAAAGTGTTGACGCTCGATCACCAGTACATCGTGACCCTTGCGCTTGAGCAGCGCGGCGGCGATGGCGCCCGAAGGGCCAGCACCGATGACCACCACCTGACGACATTCCATTTCAATTGTTGGCACGGGAGCTCCTTGCCGGGGCGGCGATATTCAGCGGGGTTTGATGCATGCCGGCCAGTGCCGGCAGCAGTGTGGCGATCAGGCCCATCAACATCAGCGCAAAGTACAGCGCCGGGCTGATGAGCTGTTGTTGCAGCAGCAGGTTGAGAAAGACGATTTCACTCAAGCCGCGAATGTTCAGCAGCAGGCTTTCGCGCCAGCGGCTGGCGCCGTCAAACGACGCGCCGGCCCAGCCGAGGCCGAGCCAGTTGCCCAGCAGTTTGCTGAGGATCGGCAACAACAGCAGCGCCGCCAGTTGCATCCAGCCGAGGCTGGCCATGGCGCTGTGCACATCGATTTGTACGATGCCGAAGGTGAGGATCAGCGGGATGGCGATCCAGGTCTGCAAACGATTCATCCACCGCGCCGGCAACGGCAACACCAGCGGCACTTTCAGCGCGGCCATGCACAGCAAATAGCCGATGCCGAAAATCAGCGCATTGAGCTTGAAGTGCTCGGCCACCACCAGCAGCGCGAAGAAGCAGCCACTGTGCAGCAGCGGTTGGCGCAAGCCGAGCAAGCGCAACAGCAACGGCAGGCAAGCGCCCGCCAGCGGCAGCAACAAACTGCTCAGGTGCAGGCTGCCCTGGGCGAAGCCGAACAGCGTCCAGCACGTGAGGTCGATGAGGATCGCGGTTTGCACCAGACGCCGGGTGGCGGCGGGCGGATAGCTGATGTGGCGCAGGTACAAATACAACACCGGGATCGCGGTAATCGCGAACACCAAACCGACCGCCAACGAACTGATCCACGCTTGCGTCGGCAACAGCCACACCGCCGTCGCCAGGCCACAGGCGAACGGCAGGCAGAAACTTGGGAGGGCGATTTTCAGGCTCTGGCGATCTAGCCGCAGGTCGATCACGTCGCTGAGAATGTGCCCCAGCAGTAGGGCGAAACTCAGGCTGTAGAGGTTTTTCAGCCACACCGGGGAAATCAGTTCGGCGCCGCTGAGCTGCCAGCCCGGTTCGATCCAGACGTACATCAACAGCGGCAAACCGAAAGTCGCCAGCAGCAACTGGCTGACAATCGGGATTAGTCCGAAATGCCGACCAACGCGGGTGGCGACGGCGAACATCCCCAGGGTCATCGCCCAAAACAGCAGGATCATCATGCCGTCTGCTCCGCAACCGGAACGGTGTGAACATGGCGCCCAGCCCACGGCGCGAGGATGAAGCTGAACGCCAGACCCAGGCTCACCGACAGGCCGAAGTTGCTCACCGCCGGCGTACTCGACACCGCCAACAAACCGAACGACAGCCACGTGGTCAACGCCGCCAGCATCGCCAGCAGCAACTGGCTGACAATCGGGATTAGTCCGAAATGCCGACCAACGCGGGTGGCGACGGCGAACATCCCCAGGGTCATCGCCCAAAACAGCAGGATCATCATGCCGTCTGCTCCGCAACCGGAACGGTGTGAACATGGCGCCCAGCCCATGGCGCGAGGATGAAGCTGAACGCCAGACCCAGGCTCACCGACAGGCCGAAGTTACTCACCGCCGACGTACTCGACACCGCCAGCAAACCGAACGACAGCCACGTGGTCAACGCCGCCAGCAAGGTGCCCAGCAGGCTCACAGCGGCGCCGCCGACCTGTTCGCGCATGAGGATCGCGTAATCGACGCTGATCGCCGTGATCAGTAGCAGGCCGAACAGGCTGAACAGCGTCAGTGGCTGGCCGAGCCAACCGAGGCTGGCCAGGCTGCACAGCGCCGCCAGCAACGGCAGGGCGACGATGCGCAAGGCGCCGCTGAGGCCGAACGGCAGGATCAGCACCAGCACGATCAGCGCGCAGGAAGCGAGTTTCAGTTCAGCGGCGCTGATTTGCGTCTGGGCGAAGACAGTGTTCAATTCACCGAGCCGATCCACCAGTTCCACACCCGGCAAGTCCAGGGCCTGGACCCGCAACAGCGACGGGTTGTTCAAGCCTTGCAGGCTGACCATCGCCGCCACGCCGCCGTCAGCGGTCGGCCCCAGCCACAGAGGGCGATAAGGTTCGGCCAATGGCCCGACCAGTGCGGCGTCGATGTCTTCGATGGGCAGCGCCTGCAACTTGGCCAACTCGGCGTGCAGCGCCTCGGCCGGCACGCCGACGTCGAGCAACGGCTGCCAGAATTGCGGAAGCTTGCTCAGCGCCTCGCGGACCTGTTTCTGCTCGCTCGGTTGGCTGACCAATTGATTGAGGGACAGAAAACCCTGGAGCTTATCGAGGTTGACCAGTTGCTCCAGCCGATCGCTCAGGGCGCTCTGGCGTTCGAGCAGCTCCTGTTGATTGGCCGCGCGGATCAGGAAGAACTGACTGGTCGGTTGGTAACCGGTGATGCGCGCAATGGCTTGGGCTTCGTCGGTCAGGTGCTGGGGCATGCCGACCCACTGGCGGATGTCGTTCTTCGTGCTGAGTTGCAACAGACCGCCGACACAGAAGGCGATCAACAGCGCCAGCAACACCGGTGTGCGGGCACGTTGGAGCATTGCTTCACGCAGGTTGACCAAAAACTCGGCGACCCGCAGCGGCCATTGCGCCGGGCGCAGGTCGGCGCCCTTGAGCAGCGCGGGCAGCAGGCACACCGCCGACAGGTAGGCACCGACCAGCCCGGCGGCGGAGAACGCGGCGATTTGCGTCAGCGCCGGGAACGGTGTCCAGGCCAGCGCGAGGTAGCCGATGCAACTGGTGATCAGGCTCAGGGTCAGCCCCGGCAGGGTCAGGCGCAGGGCGGGCCAACTGTGCCAGGGTTTCAGGCTCCAGCTCTTGGACAGGTAATGCAGCGGGTAATCGACCGCGACGCCAATCAGGCTGGAACCGAGCACCAGCGTCATCACATGCATATGGCCGAACAACGCCACGCAAGCCACCATGCCGAACAACATCCCCACCAGCACCGGGACGAACGCGAGCAACACGCGCAAGCGCCGGAACGCCAGCAACAGCAACAACAGGATGCCCAACGTGGCGCCGCCACCGACCCAGGTCATTTCCCGGGTCGCTTGCTGCTGACCGTTAGCCGCGTAGAGCAAGCCACTGGCGGCGAGCAATTGCACATCGCTCCGGGCGGCTTCTTCGCGACTGTGTTTGAGCAATTCGGCCACTTGCAGCGGCAGGTTCATATCGAACGCATTGCCGGTGGTGCGCGCGCGCAGCAGCACCCAACTCTTGCCGTCGGCCTCGGCGATCAACGCGCCGCTGCCGATGTCCAGTTGCACCGCGCCGTGTTGCGGCTGGCTGTTCTGGATGCGCCCGGTCAGGCCCAGCCAGTCGTCCTGGCTTGGCACCAGGCTGAAACCGGTGAACGGGTCGAACAGCGCTTGCACCCGTTGCTGGATAAATGCGTCGGGATGTTCGATCAGTTGTTGCCGATCCGCGTCCGCGAGCATCGCCAGCCGACCTTGCAGTAACTGGGCGCGCAGGGCGGGCAAGTCGGCTTGCAAGTTCCACTGGACTTTTTCGAACAGACCACTGGCTTGCCACTGTTCGCCGATTTTCTGCGCCATGGCCACGGCATGCTGGCGGTCGGTGTGGCCGACCAGCACCAGCATTTCGCGGTTCAGCGGTTCCTGCATGCGTTGTTCGGCCCGCAGTTCCAGCGCGTCCGGCGTCGTGCCGGGCACCAGTTCCATCAGGTTGGCCGACAGCGGCGCGCCGTCACGCCATTGCCAACCTGCGAGCGCGAGCACCGCCAGCAGCAGGATCAGGAACAGCCGTGGCAGCATCCGTTCACTCGGCAAAGTCATGTTGCTCCGCGTCGCTCAACGGTTGGGCGCTGGTGGTGTCCTGCATGCGCATGACGGTGCTGTCACCTTGGGTTTCCAGCAGTTCGATGCTGTTCACCAACTCACCGCCATCGATGTTGATCTGGTTGAACACTTGCTTGAGCAACATCGAACGCGGGGTCAGGGTCAGTTTCCATTTCTGCGCATCGCCGCTCAGTGCCAGCTCGAAATCCCGTTGCAAACCGCTGCTGTCGCCTTGCAGCACGGCGAGGAACAAACGGTTCTGCTCGGCCCCGGCGCTCTTGCCCGGCAGCAATTGCCAGCCGTTGGCATCACGTCGGGCGATGCCTTTGGCGTTGATTCGGTAATCCTGTTGCAGCGGGGTTTTCAGCAGCCAGAGCAGGCCGTGGTTTTTCGCCAGGACGAAGGTGCCCTTGCTGGTCAGCGGTTGCGGCAGGGCGCGCAGGTGTTTTTCCTGGATGAAGTGGCCGTGGATCACGTCGGGCTTGGCCAGTTGATCGCTGAGTTGTTGCAGGTCGAAGGCATGGGCCATCGAGGCCAGGCCCAGCAGCGCCAGCGCGCCGAGGCATTTGAAAACGGTGTTCATGGCAGCATCCTTTCAACAGCGTCGGTGAAGACTTTCGGCGAGGCCAGTTGCATCTCGCGGCTGCTCATGTCGACCGCGACTTGCACCGAGCTGGCGCGGGTCAGGCGTTCACCGGTTGCCAAATCGCTGATCAGGTAGTTGATCTTCAAACGGTTTTCCCACTCCACCAGACTGGCGCGCACATTGAGCTTCTGACCGAACACCGCGCCGCGCACGTAGCGCAGTTGCAGGTCGATCACCGGCCAGGCGAAACCCGACTCGACCATCGCGGTGTAGTTGTGGCCGAGCTTGTCCAGCAGGGCACAGCGGGCGACTTCCAGGTATTTGACGTAATGGCCGTGCCAGACCACATGCATGGTGTCGACGTCAAAGAACGGCACGAGGATTTCCGTATCGGCGTGAAGCACTCCCTTGCTACGCATGCAGCCTCCAGTGTTGCTCGGCGATACGTTTGAGGCACAGGCGCAGTTCGCCTTCCAGGGCGCGGTCCTCGATGACCGGCGGGAAATCCTTGGCCAGCTCTTCGTGCATCGCCGCCAGGGACGGCGGCAATGGCCGGGCGTCTTCGGCCCGACTCCGCAGCCAGACCCCTTGGTTGGCGGCCAACAGGGTCGCGGCGGCGACTTGTTCGGTCAGTTCCAGCACACGGATCGCATCCCGGGCGGCGATGGTGCCCATGCTCACCTTGTCCTGGTTGTGGCACTCGGTGGAGCGCGAGAACACGCTGGCCGGCATCGTATTTTTCAGGGCTTCGGCGGTCCAGGCACTGGTGCCGATCTGCACGGCTTTGAAGCCATGATTGAGCATCGCCCGGTCAGCGCTGGCGCCGGACAGGTTGCTCGGCAAGCCATGGTTGTAACGCTCGTCCACCAGCAACGCGAGTTGCCGATCCAGCAAGTCAGCGACGTTGGCGACGAGGTTTTTCAAGCTGTCCATGGCGAACGCGATGTGGCCGCCGTAGAAGTGCCCGCCGTGCAGCACGCGTTCGGCTTCGGCGTCGATGATCGGGTTGTCGTTGGCGCTGTTGAGCTCGATCTCGATGAACGAACGCAGCCAGTTCAGGCTGTCGGCCAGCACACCGAGCACGTGCGGCGCGCAACGCAGCGAGTAACGGTCTTGCAGGCGATGCAGCGGCGCGGTCGGCGCGTCGATAGCCAGATCCTTGCGCAGCCACGCAGCGACTTGCATCTGCCCCGGGTGTGGTTTGGCGGCGAACAGGCGTTCGTCGAAATGCTCAGGATTGCCTTGCAGCGCCACCACGTTCAACGCGGTGATGCGCGTGGCCAGTTGCAGCAGGTAATCGGCGCGGGCAAACGCGAGGCAGGCGAGGCCGGTCATCACGGCGGTGCCGTTCATCAGCGCCAGGGCTTCTTTGGGGCGCAGCACCAGCGGCTGCCAACCGAGTTCGCGATGCACATCGGCGGCTTGGCGGCGTTCGCCACGGAACAGCACTTCGCGCTCGCCGGACAAGGTCGCGGCGACGTAGGACAGCGGCGTCAAATCACCGCTGGCGCCCACCGAACCCTCTTCCGGGATCAGCGGCAGGATGTCGTGTTCAAGGAACGCTTGCAGGCGTTCCAGCAGCTCCACACGAACCCCGGAAACGCCATGGCACAACGACTGCAAACGCGCCGCCAGCACCGCACGGGTGGCCTGGGCATCGAGCAATTTACCCAAGCCGCAGCCGTGAAAGGTATAGAGATGACGCGGCAGCGCTTCGACGTGATGCAGCGGCACGGCGACCACGCAGGAATCGCCGTAACCGGTGGTCACGCCGTAGATCACGCCTTCCTTGTCCAGCAGCGAATCTAGGAATCGCGCGCCTTTGGCGATGCGCTCGCGGTAGTCAGGGTCGCCCTGCAACTGCGTTGGCGCCTGACGGTTGGCCAGCGCCAGCACGTCTTCGATGCGCAAAGGGAGTTCGCCGAAGGTTACCGGCTCAAGCGTTGGCGTCGTCATCGGTCTTCCAGAAAGGGTAAAAGTTGAACCATTGTTGAGGCGTTTCAAGGCAATAGTGACCCAAGCGTTCGGCGTAGCGGGAAGCCCACTGATGAATGACCTGTTCGCGGTCGCTGCGCTTCCACACCACGGCGTCGGCGAAGGGTTCGAGGGTCAGTCGATAGTCGCCACTTGGCTTCTTCAAACACAGCAACAGATTGACCGGGCACTTGAGCAAACCGGCCAGCAGCCACGGGCCCTGGGGGAATGGCGCCGGGTGGCCGAGGAAGTCCACGGTCACGCTGCGCCCGCCATGCAGCGGCACGCGGTCGCCGGCAATCGCCAGCCACTCGCCGCGCTCCAGGCGTTCGTGCAGTTGCAGCATGATCACCGGGTCCAGTTCGCTGACCTGGATCAGCCGCAGATTGGTCGCCCCGGCCTCGCCGAGCAAACGGTTGAACTGCTCGGCGTGCTTGGTGTGCACCAGCACGTTCATCGTGACCTTTTCGCCAATCTCCGCCAGGGCGCGGCAGACTTCCAGATTGCCCAGGTGCGCGCCCACCAGCAGTTGCCCACGGGCGCCGCGCAGTTGGGTGCGCAACAGCGCCGGGTCGATGATTTCGATCTGCTCGATGCGCAATTTGCCGTTCCACACGTCGAGCTTGTCGAGCATCGAATCGGCGAAGGCCATGAACTGGCCGAAGACGCGCCAATGGGTCGGGCGCAATTCGACGCGACCGCTCCAGTCGGCGAGGCGTTGCTGGTATTGCCAGGCGCTTTTGCGCGCGCTGCGGCCGAACAGGAAAAAGTACAGAACGATGCCGTACAGCAACGGGCTCAACAGCCGCCGACCCAGGACTTTGGCGCAGAGGGCGGTGAATTTCATCAGCCAGAAACTGCCGCGTTCCTCGCGGTCAGCCCAATGCTTTTTATCCGTCTCAGTGCTCATGCTCGCCACCGTTGCCAGAGGATCACCGGAGCGCGCAGCAACATGCCGAAGAACAACCGGGTGTGCATGCTCGAAATCAGCACGTTGTCGTGGAACAGGCGAAAGTGCGAGACGCCGTCCAGCGGGTAATGAACCTTGGTTTGCAGCCATTGCATCGGCAGATTGCGCCAGGCCAGCCGCACCAGGATGTCGGAGTCGAAATCCATGCGTTTGCCGATCTTCGCCGAACTGATCAGCGCCAGGGTCGGTGGCAATGGATAGACGCGAAAGCCGCACATCGAATCGCGGATCTGCAACGACAGGGTGTTGATCCACACCATGACGTGGGTGAGGTAACGCGCATACAAACGGCCCTTGGGCACGCTGGCGTCGTAGAGCGGATAGCCGCAGATCACCGACTCGGGGTGGGCGCGGGACTGCTCGATAAACGTCGCGACGTCGGCGAGGTCGTGCTGGCCGTCGGCGTCCACTTGCAACGCGTGGCTGAAACCCAGGCGCGAGGCTTCGCGAAAACCGGTCATGACCGCGCCGCCCTTGCCCTGATTGACGGTGAGGCGGATCAGGTAGGTGTTGTCGCGATGGGCCAGTTGATCGAGCACTTTCGCGCAGGCCGGAGTGCTGGCGTCGTCCACCAGGATGCAGGGCAAACCTTGGGCGAGCAGCGCTTCGACCACGGTGGTGATCGCAGTTTCGTGGTTGTAGACCGGGATGATGGCGCAGGGGTTATGCATGGTTGCGTACACCTGATGCACCGAACCGACGGCTTCGCGAGCAACACTCACCAAACTTAAGCATCGGCCGCCTCCAGCACGATCCGCCCGCTGGAGCAGGTGGCGGTGTCGTTGCGAAAGGTGAAATACAACTTGCTGCGCACCGGGTCGAACCGCAGGTGCAACTGGATTTCGTCGCCAGGACGCACCAGTTGCTGAAATTTCAGCACTTCCATGCCGGCGAATTTAGCCGGCAAGTCCATCAATTGCTGACCCAGCAGCAACGCCCAATCCACCTGCACCACGCCGGGTAAAACCGGGGTTTGCGGGAAGTGGCCGCTGAAGTAGGCCAGGTCCGGCGGGATCGCCAGTTGCAGGCTCCATTCGCCGTCGGTCTGGAGCTGTTCCAGCACCTGCGGCGCTTTCGGGCGCGGCGCCAGCAGCAGGGCTTCGACGTCAGCCTGGGGCAGTTTGCCTTGGGCGTTCAGCGGCAGTTGTCGCAACAGGCGCCAGCGCCGAGGCAAGGCCAGGGCTTCGCAATGCTGGCTCAAGTGCTGACGCAGTTCTTGGGTGAGGCTGCGCCGACCCTGATTGCGCAAGGCATGCAGGCCTTGGGCGCTGAGCACCAGCAGCGCACCCAGGGAGGCGCGGTTTTCCTGGACCACACCCAGACGCGCTTCGGCGACCCAGTCGTGGGCCATCAGTGCCTGTTCCAGCATCGGGAGCGAGATACGTTTTTCTTCCAGTTTGACGATGCGGTCCAGCCGTCCGAGCAATTCGAAGCGGCCGTCGGCGCTGATTCGCGCGGCATCGGCCGTGTGTTCAATGTGCCCGGCCGGCAGGTACGGCGAGGCGATCAGCAGCGCGCCGTCGGTGTCCTGGCTCAGCACGACATCCGCGAACGGCTGCCAGAGGTCTTGCCCCTGACGCCAGGCGATGCCACCGGTTTCCGAGCTGCCGAGGATTTCCGTCGGCCATTGTTCCAGGCGTTCGAACAGACTTTGCGCCGCTTCGGCAGGCAGGGCACCACCGGAGGAAAACACCCGGCGCACGGCGCTCAGGGCTGGCCAGTCAAGGTTGTCGCCCATGCGCTTGAGCAGCGCCGGGCTGGCGACCCAGGCGAACGCCGGGTGTTCGCGGCTGGCGCGCTGCAAGTCTTCCGGGAAGGCCAGTTGCTTGCGCACGAACGGTCGTCCGGCGCACAGCGGCCAGAGCACCCGGAACAGCAAACCGTAAATGTGTTGGGTGGCGACGCTGCCGATGATGCAAGCCTGGCCCAGATCCGCGCCCCAGAGCTGTTCCAGGGCTTGAACTTCATTGGCCAGTTGCCGCAGGGTTTTGTCGATGCGCTTGGGTTCGCCGCTGGAGCCGGAGGTGCACAGGCTCAGTTGGCAGAGGTCCAGATCCAGCGCGGCGGCGGACAATGGCGGTTGACGATAATCGGCCAGGTGCGCGTCGTCGGGCTGATCGGTCAGCCACAGATCGACTTCGCTCGACCAGCGCTGGCGCGTCTGAGGTTGCAGATCGGCGGGCAGCAGCACGCTGACGTCCGCCCGCCAGGCACCGAGCAGGGCAATCGCCAGGTCAGCGGCGTCTTCCAGGTGCACGGCAATGCGCCGCACACCCTGGGCTTGCAGGCCGGCGGCGAGGCTCAGGGCCTGCTCGCACACTTGCGCGTGATTCAGCGCCGGTTCGGCCGTCACGGCACGTTCCGGTTGAGCCTTGAGCAGCAATTGCTCAAGCGTTATCCAAGTCATGGGTGGCCTCGTACCCGTTGTCGTATAAGCCATTCAATGGCAAACATCAGGCCGATCAACCCGTAGGAGATCAGGCCGGTGTACAACATCCACCAACTCAGCGGCGCCCACAGGGTCAGCGCGGCGGCGCACAATCCGTTGCAGAGAAAAAACACACTCCAGGCCACCGTGACCTGACGGGTGTAAACGATGGCCTTGGCCGGCAGGTGCGGTTCCCGCAGACGGGCCAGGCGTTCGGCCATCGGCGGGCCGTATTTCAGGCTCAGCCCGAACAGCGCCAACATGAAAGCGCTGATCAGCACCGGGTACCAACGCAACAGCGCCGGGCTGTCGAACAGTGCCAGCAACAGGCAAAACACGATGGCGACGCTGGCCATCCAGCGGTTGCCGGGCCGGCGTGTGCCGGTCAGCGCCCGCGCCAGCCACAGGCTGCCCAGCAGCAGGCCGAACTGCCACGGGGCGAAATGCTCCATGCCGAAATACACCGCAAAGGGGTACAGCAGGCCCGCCAGCAGCAGGCCAAGGCCGATCACTCGGCTCATGCGGCCGGTTGAACCAGACGGTAGACCGCCTCGACCACGTCGCTGACGGTACGCACCGATTTGAATTCTTCGGCGGCGATTTTCTTGCCGGTCTGGCGTTTGATGTGGTCGATCAGGTCGACGGCGTCGATGCTGTCGATTTCCAGGTCCTGATACAGGTTGGATTCCAGGCTGACGCGCTCGGGGTCCAGCTCGAAGAGTTCGACCAGGGCATCGCGCAGGGTGTTGAAAATGTCATCACGAGTTTGCATGGTCCGGTCTCAAGCTGCCTGTTTTGCAGTGACGAACGCCGCAAGGCTCGCCACGTTGCTGAAGTGATTACGGGTGTCCTTGGCGTCGGCGTCGATCTTGATGCCGTACTTTTTCTGGATGGCCAGGCCCAGCTCCAGGGCGTCGACCGAGTCCAGGCCCAGGCCTTCGCCGAACAGGGTCTGGTCGTCGCCGATGTCTTGCGCGCTGATGTCTTCGAGGCCGAGGGCGTCGATGATCAGTTGTTTTATCTCACGGTGCAGATCGCTCATCTTCGGCGAGCTCCTTAATAAAGTAGTGGTGCAAATAGTCGTTGAGCTTGCGCGAGGCCTGTGGCGGTGGCCCCTGCGCGGCGAAGGTCTGTGGGTCTATATCGGCCCCCACACGGAAACTGAAGTGCACACGGCGTTTCGGTATCCGATACCAGGGTTCGGCCTTGGTCAATGTGGTGGGGCTGACCTTGATAGTCACCGGGGTGAGGATTCTCGCACCGCGCAAGGCAATGGCCGCAGCCCCCCGATGAAAGGCCGGCGGCTGGCCGGGCTGGGTGCGGGTGCCTTCGGGAAAAATGATCAGGGTCTGGCCGCTTTTCAGCGCGTCGGCAGCGGCGTCGAGCATGTCCATGCTGCCGTCGTTGCTGATGTATTCGGTGCGGCGCAACGGCCCGCGTGTGAAGGGGTTGTCCCAGAGACTCTTTTTGACCACGCAGTTGGCGTGCGGCACCAGACCAATCAAAAACACCACGTCGATCAGCGACGGGTGATTGGCGATGATCATCTGCCCGGGGCGGCCGAGTTTTTCTGCGCCCTGGATGTCGTAGGTCAGCACACCGGTGCGGGCCATGAACCGGACAAAAAACCAGAAGCAGCGACTGACGGTTTTTCGCGCCCGCACCCGATGAGCCTGGGCATCGCCGGGCAGGCAGGCGAGCAGCGGGAAAACCAGCAGGCGCAGGCACAGCCCGCCCAACCCGAACAGGGTGAAGCTTGCGGCGGTGGCCAGCAGGCGCCAGTAGTAGGCGTCGCGGTTTTTATCGGCTACGGGTTGCGTTGCCAGGTCCATACACGATTTTTCCAGGCATGTTGGCAGGTTGACTGCTGGCCGAGCAGGGTACGCAAGAGATTCAGGGCATGGGGCCAGTGAGCGTTGGACAGCTCATCCGGGTGGCTGTTCAGGGACAACTGCCAGTCGGTGCCGGGGGTGATCAACAGGGCGACCGCATACGGGAACGGCACATCGTCGATCCAGGCCGAATAGGCCTCGGGCGGCTGCTCTTCGGTGACCACCAGCAGCACGGCGGGCGCCCCTTCCGAAAGCAGCGCCGCCGCCTCAAGCATGCCGTGTTCGAGGCCGTCGCCAGCGGCGGCCAGCGCGGTCATTTCGCTGGTTTCACCGCGCATGATCGACCACAGGCCGATGACCGCGTTGTGCACCGACAGGCTGAATTGGGTCGGCGACAGCGGCTGATCGGCGGCCAGGTCACTGAGGATTTCAAAGGTGCGCGGGGTCTCGCCGTGGCGGGAAATAAAGACCAGCGGTAGGTCTTGCCGACCATCGGCCAACGGCCAGCCGACACTGAACGCCATCCGCGCCAGGCGGCTGAGTCGACGGCGCTGCATGGCCGGCAGAAACGACACATCGGGGGCGGCATCGCTGCTCTGGAGCACGACCGGTTGTCGGCTCCAGGCCTGCCAATCGTCCACGCTTTCGAGCCCAGGGGCCCACGCGCGCCATTGGGCGATGTTGAAGTTGATCACAAAGATTCATCCCGCCCCTGCGGGCTTTCCTTGACGCAGTCAGTCGCACAATCTGCGGCCGACCTTACGTGGCGCTTGGCGCCGAGTGGTGCGCATTATCCCGGTGCGGTGGGCGTGTAGCAAATGCTGGTTACATTTTGCGCAATCAAATGTACCGGTTGGTCCGCGAAAAAGCTGTCGTATGGCCATTATCCACATTGCGCCGAGCGGGTCTGTCGGCTCTGTCTGCAATCAATGCGCGAGTTTGCGCGGTTTTCTTGAAGAGATTGCGCCTGACTCTGTAGTCCCTGTGACCGCGAGGTAGCTAAGCGAGGCCGTGGACTACTACACTCGGTCATTCTTTGATACACGGAGGTTTTGACATGCGGCGCGTGGTGTTCAATCAAAAAGGTGGTGTGGGCAAGTCCAGCATTGCCTGCAATCTGGCAGCGGTCAGTGCCAGCGAGGGTTATCGCACCCTGTTGGTGGATCTCGATGCCCAGGCCAACTCCACTCAGTACCTGACCGGCCTCACCGGTAATGACATCCCCATGGGGATCGCCGATTTTTTCAAGCAAACCCTGTCTTCCGGGCCGTTTTCGAAGAAAAACCAGGTCGATATCTACGAAACCCCGTTCGACAACCTCCATGTCATCACCGCCACCGCCGAGCTGGCCGATTTGCAGCCCAAGCTTGAGGCCAAACACAAGATCAATAAGCTGCGAAAACTGCTCGATGAGCTGAGCGAAGACTACGACCGGATCTACCTCGATACCCCGCCGGCGCTGAATTTCTATGCGGTGTCGGCGCTGATCGCTGCTGATCGTGTGCTTATCCCCTTCGATTGCGACAGCTTCTCGCGTCAGGCCCTCTATGGCCTGCTGGCGGAAATCGAAGAATTGAAGGAAGACCACAACGAAGGGCTGGAGGTCGAAGGCATCGTGGTCAACCAGTTCCAGGCTCGCGCGAGCCTGCCTCAGCAAATTCTCGATGAACTGATCGCTGAAGGCTTGCCAGTGTTGCCGGTGTACCTGGGCAGTTCGGTGCGCATGCGTGAGTCGCACCAGGCCAATACGCCGCTGATCCACCTCGATCCGCGACACAAGCTGACCCAGCAGTTCGTCGACCTGCATAACTTGCTGGAAAACGCCTGAGGGTCAAAAGATCGCAGCCTGCGGCAGCTCCTACAGGACCGGTGAAACACCGATGCCTCTGTAGGAGCTGCCGAAGGCTGCGATCTTTTAAAGCTGTAATCAAATCCCCTGGCTGCGCAACCAGCTCATCAATTGCGGCAACGGAAACGCCCCGCTCTGGCGCGCCACTTCCCGGCCGTTCTTGAACAGAATCAAACTCGGAATCGAACGAATCCCCAACTGCGCCGACAACTGCTGGTTCGCCTCGCTGTCGAGCTTGGCCAACCGGCACTTGCCCGCCAACTGCGCCGCTGCCTGCTCGAACACCGGCGCAAACGACTTGCACGGCCCGCACCAGTCCGCCCACACGTCCACCAGCAACGGCAGATCGCCCTTGATCTGACTGGCGTAATCGCCTTGTTTCAATTCGAAGGGTTTGTTCAACAATACTTCGGCTTTGCAGCGCCCGCATTTCGGATGATCGCTTAGACGCTCGGCGGGGATGCGGTTGAGGCCGTTGCAGTGGGGGCAGGGGATGAGCAGTGGGTCGGTCATGGCGGGCTCCAAAAGAGTGGGCAATCAATGCAGTTGATTTGGAGTTGCGGTGCGTATTTATCAAGGCTATAGAGCTGAGGCAGGAACGCGGCGTGTCGCAAATGCTCACATTTTCCTGATTATTGACGGGCAATCCATGGCTACGCTGGAAGCAACTCTAACCTTCGTCGTTCTTGATTTGAGGAATTCGCGTTGCTTTCATCTGCGTGCTACTTTTGTTGCACTTGTCGTGTCATCGACATCCCACATCTTTCGGGTCGGAGTGATCTCATGTCCGTGACTTCCAAAATACGCCGCCAGGGCGGCGCCGCCGTGATTACGCTCCCGCCTACCCTGTTGAAATTGCTGCATCTTGAGGTCGGCTCTCAGTTGGAGCTCAATGTGGTGGATGGCGAATTGATTGCTCGCCCGGTTGTGCAAGCATCCCGCAAGCGTTACAGCCTTGATGAATTGCTTCAGGGGTCAGAAGAATTGGCTGAGTTGAACGAGCAGACAGCCTGGGCTCGTGAAGGCGATCCTGTTGGTCGGGAGTTGGGTTAATGGTTCGTCGGCAGGCCCCGCAGCGGGGCGATGTGTTTTGGATTGACCCGAACCCGGTGGCAGGGAGAGAAATAATGAACCGCCATCGTTTTGTTGTGATTACACCGAGGGAAATCAATGCGCTGGGCGTGAGCATGACCGTGCCCGTGACCAGCGGCGGGAGTTTCAGCCGAAACTCAGGATTGGCAGTGGTCGTTACGGGTCACGAAACTAACGGTGTCGCGGTGTGCAACCAGGTACGCAGTTTCGACATTGAGCAGCGTGTTCGAGAGGGTTCAGCCAAGTTTATTGAACGCCTTGATGACGTGACGATGGCAGACATCATTGCCCGCGTCGTCAGTGCCATTGACCCTCTGGATTGAGTCGTCTCACGACGAACAACTAATCTCCAAATGCTTGCCCCACTCCGGTGGCCGCTCGGCGTAGCTCTCCATCCCCGGCTGCTCTTCGAATGGATTGCTCAGCACTGCATGCAGGCGTCGAACCTCGGCATAGTCGCCACTCTCCGCCGCATCGATGGCTTTCTGTGCCAAATAGTTGCGCAGGATGTACAGCGGATTGACCGCATGCATTCGAACCTGGTGTTGCTGTTGATCCAGCGAGCCTTCACGCGCAACCCGGGCGACATAGAGCTCACCCCATGCATCAAAACCTTTGATATCGACGAAGTCATTGCGCAACCGGGCAACGGCCAGTTCCGGAGATTCGTCGCCCAAACGGCGGAAGAACAACGTGTAATCCACGCCACTGTTCTGCATCAGTTGCAGCAGACGTTCCAGCAGTTTCTGGTCGTCGTCTTCAGCAGTGGTCAGGCCGAGGCGCCGGCGCATCAGGTCCAGGTAATGAGCCTGGTACAGCGGCAGATACAAGCCGAGGGTTTCGCGCAGGGCGTCGACGCTGATGAACGGTGTCAGGGCCTGGGCCAGGGCGCTGAGGTTCCATTGGCCAATCGGCACTTGATTGCTAAAGGAGTAGCGGCCCTGGTCGTCGGAGTGATTGCAGATGAAATTGGCGTCGAAGTCGTCGAGGAAGGCGAATGGGCCGAAGTCGAAGGTGATACCGAGGATCGACATGTTGTCGGTGTTCATCACCCCGTGGCAGAAGCCATAAGCCTGCCATTTGGCGATCAGTTCGGCGTTGCGCTCGACGATTTCGCGGAACATCGCCAGGTACGGTTCCGGCTGTTCCAGGCATTCGGGGAAGTGCATGGCCAGCACGTGTTCGCCGAGGGCTTTTTGCTGTTCGGGGCGCTTGGTGTAGTAGAAATATTCGAAATGCCCGAAACGCACATGGCTCGGCGACAGACGCAGGACCATGGCCGCGCGTTCCTGCTTCTCGCGCCAGACCGGCGTATCGGAGCCGATTACGCACAGGGCACGAGTGGTCGGGATGTTCAGCGCATTCAGCGCTTCGGAAGCCAGAAACTCGCGAATCGATGACCGCAGCACCGCCCGTCCATCGCCCATCCGTGAGTATGGCGTCTGGCCGGCACCCTTGAGGTGCAAGTCCCAATGCTCGCCGGCCGCGTTATAGACCTCGCCCAGCAACAAGCCGCGACCGTCACCGAGTTGTGGGTTGTAGGAACCGAACTGATGCCCGGAATAGATCATCGCCCGTGGTTCGGCTTCAGCCCACAGTTTGTGGCCGCCGAACAGTTCGGCGAACACCGGCGTCTCGGCCACGGCCGGGTTCAGGTCCAGCAGCGCCATGGCCGCAGGGCTGGCGACCACCAGTCGCGGATTCGCAATGGGTTCCGGCAGCACATGGGTTGAGAACGCATCGCCCAGGCGAGCGAAGCGATTATCGAAGGTCAGTTCGTCGAGGGCTTTCAACGGCCATCTCCAGCAGAATGTCCGAGCATTCTGCTGGGGATAAGGCGGTTAGTCGAGTTTGCTGATCGGCGGCTCCGGGATGGGCGGCTCTTGGGTCGGCTCATCGCGGCTGATGATGGTTTTGTTCTCTTCCTCAACCGGCACCAACTTGTATTCCTGGCCATGCAGGTTCTTCAGGTAAACCTCCATCTGCCGGAACGAGATGTTGATGTGCTGTTTCTTGAACTCGCGATTGATGAAGCGGTTGACCTCATCGATCACCGGGTTGCGGTCGCCGAGGTCGCGCACGTGCATGCGCAATTCGTGGTCGAGGGTGCTTTCGCCGAAGTTCAGGAAGTACACGTGGGGCTCGGGTTCTTTGAGCACTCGCGGGTTTTCCCGGGCGGCTTGCAGCAACAGGGCTTTGACCAGGTCCAGGTCCGAGCCGTAATCGACGCCGAGTTTGAGGGTCACCCGGGTGATGGTGTCGGTCAGCGACCAGTTGATCAGTTGTCCGGTGATGAACGTCTTGTTCGGGACAATGATGTCCTTGCGGTCGAAGTCGGTGATGGTCGTGGCGCGGATGCGAATCTTGCTCACCGTGCCCGACAGATTGCCGATGGTGATGGTGTCACCGATCCGCACCGGGCGTTCGAACAGGATCATGATGCCGGAGATGAAGTTGGCGAAGATCTCCTGCATCCCGAACCCGAGCCCTACCGACAGCGCCGCCACCAGCCATTGCAACTTGTCCCAGCTCACGCCGAGGGTGGATAGGGTCGAGACGAAACCGACGCCGGCAATCACGTAGGACAGCAACGTGGTGGTGGCGTAGGCGCTGCCCTGGGCCAGATTGAGCTTGGACAGCACCAACACTTCCAGCAAACCGGGCAAGTTGCGCGCCAGGGCGAAGGTGATGCCGATGATAATCAGCGCCCCCAGCATGTCGCCGATGCTGATCGGCACCATGCTCATGTTGGCGCCGGTGCCGCTGGTGTATTCGTAGAGCGTGATGTTGTCCAGGTACGAGAACACCGAAATCACGTCCGACCAGACCCAGTACAGCGCCGCGATGAAACCGCCGAGCAGGGCCAGGCGGATCAGGCGCAGGGATTGTTCGTTGACCTTCTCGATGTCCAGGGTCGGCTCTTCGATCACCGCTTCGCCGTCGCCGGCCTCTTTCGCGGCCTGGCGTTTGGCCAGGGCACGTTGATAGGCCAGGCGTCGTGCGGCAACGCTCAGGCCACGGACGAATGTGGCTTCGATCACCAGCCAGAACATCAGCAGGTACAAGGTGTTGATCAAGCGGTCGCTGAGTTTCAGCGCGGTGTAGTAGTAGCCGAAGCACACCGCCACGAACAAGGCGATCGGCAGGGCGGTGAACATGACCCCCACGGCCTTGCGGAACAGCGAGGCGCTTTCGTGGGTCGGGCTGCTGATCAGCAGTCGGCTAAGGAGCCAGGCCATCAGCGCGTAACAGGTCAGCACCACGGGCATGCCAAGCACGTCGTCGGCCAGTGCGGCCGGTTGCAGTTCTGCTACCGCCACTACCGCGACCAACGCCATGACCACCAGCCCGAGGCGTCGGACCCAGCCCTGGAGGAACTCGACCTGAGGCTTTTCCCAACGGAAATGCAGTTCGGCCACGCCACCCGGCGCGAGAATCCGGTAGGCGGTGTAGAACACCAGCCAGGCCTGGCCCATTTGTATCAGCGCCGCACCCATATTGGCGTTCTGCCCACGGGCGTCGATCTGCAACGCCAGGCCACACAAAGCCAGGCCCAGAGACACCGGCATCGCCAACAGAATATTGATCAGGATCGCCTGAGGCGTGTGCCACTGGCTGTCACGTTTGAAGTGGCCGATGTCCTGGTGAACCTTGTTCAGGCGGGCATACAGACTCTTGCGCCGCCACAGCAGGGCGCCGATCAGCAGCACCAACGGCAGGAACAGCAGTGGTCGCTGAATCAAGCCGTCGCTCAGCTCGCTCAGGCTTGAAGTCCACGGCAAGGTAGTGACCTGGCGTTGCAGGCGCTCCGGCACTCCGCGCATCCATTCCGGGTCCAGCGGCTTGTTGCTGGGAATCCAGAACATCTGCTCGTCGAGGGTCGCCCGCAGGCTTTGCGCGGTGCTGAGCAGTTGTTTCTGGTTGAGTTGCAGGGTGATGGATTCATTAAGCACCGCGCTCAGTTCGCGGTTGAGCCGCTCCAGCAGGTCGGCACGGGTGTTGGCCAGCTCCAGCAGGTTTTTGCGCAACTGCGGGGTGACTTGCTCCGGCGGTTGGGTCGCCAGCAAGTTATCGACGTACGTGGCCGGGTTGCTCAGCAGTTCCCGTTGCTGGCTGACTTCAAACTGATACAGGCGAATGTCGGCGATCTGGTCCGCCAAATCGCGGTCGAGCTTGAGGCGCGGCAGGGCCTGTTTCTGTTTGTAGAGAATCTTCGAAAGCAGCAGGCTGCCCTTGAGCACGTTGATCTGCTCGTCCAGGGCTGCATCGCTCTGGGTCACGCTGTCCAGTTGTTGCTTGGTTTGCAGGTTCTGCTGGGTGACTTCGTTGAGGCGGTCGGTGCTTTTGAGCAGGTAGTCCGAGAGCTTCAGGTTCGCCGCGCTTTCGGTGGCGAGCAAGCTGCTGCCGCCGGACTTCTGCGCTTCGATGGATTGTTGGGTCACCGTTTCCTGGGACTGGGCCAGGCGTTTCTGGTTGATCAGGGTTTGCAGCTCCTGGATTTCCTGGTCCAGGCGCGTGGTCTTTTCCGATAGCACGTCATGCTGGCTGTTGCCCAGATCCTGCAACTGGCTGTTGCCGGCCAGTTCCTGGCGTCGCAGCGGGATCAAGGCGTTCAGTGCCGCGAGTTCAGCATTGAGCAGGTCACGCTGCTCGCCGCTCAACGTCTTCCCGTTGTCTTTGCCGGCCTTGAGGATGTTGTTGATCTGCTGGATGCGCGTCTGGCTGCCGGCGATCTCGGCCTGGGCGCGCTCGGGACGGGTCTGGGCGGTGATGATCAGGCTGTTGGCGTCGGCCAGGGCTTTTTGCAGATCGCTTTGCTGGGTCGAGCGCTCGGTCAGCATCTGTTCGAGTTGCGGGATCGACAGGTTGGCGTAGCGCTGCTCGATCGGCACCACTTTGGTGGCCTTGAGCCTCGCCAGTTCACGCTGGTTTTCGATGTTCTGCTTGGGCGCGGTGGCCAGTTGCTGCTTCAGATCGATCAGTTTCTGATCGTAGTCACGCTTGTTATTGAGCTGGGTCAGCGTGTTCTGTAGCAGTGTTTGCAGGGCTTTTTGATCGGCCTCCGGCAATTTGCGGTCGGCGATCTTGTCCAGGCTCGCTTGCACGGCTTCGCTGGACGGCGGTTCGGCGGCTTGCAGGGTGCCGACGGAGAGGCTCAGGCCCAGCAGGGCCATGATTAAAAAGTTGCGCAGGGTTGGCATAGAGACCGATCAAGCTAGGTGAAAAGAATGGCAGTTTAGAGGAAGAGTCCCGGACCCGGGCGACTTCCTTCGGGGAATCTGACGCCCACTTTGCCGATCTTGTTCCCTTCCATGACCGCAACCGTCCAGATGGTGTTGTTCCACTCCACCTGGTCGCCCACGACCGGCGCGCCGCCGACCTTCTGGGCAATGAAGCGGGCCAGGGACATGTCCGGATCGATGCCTTCGACTTTCAACCCGTACAGGGCAGCAACCGCAGCCAGTTGGGCGTCTCCTTCGAGTACGAAGTCGCCGAAGAAGCGCAAATCCAGGCCCCGTTGCGGCGCCTGGCTGAAGAGTTTGCCGAGGGCTGCGAGGTTGTGTTCGTGGCCGATCACGCAGAGCAAATCATCGACTTCGAGCACCGTACTACCCGACGGATGGAGCAGTTGCTGGCCACGAAACAGGGCGGCGATCCGCGTGCCTTCGGGCATTTTCAGTTCGCGAAGGGGCGAGCCGATGCACCATTTTTCGGCGCCGAGGCGGTAAACGAACAGCTCCCACTCGCTGGTGACGTGGACTTCCAGCGCCGAGCGGGAGATCGGCGCAGGTTCTGGCGGCACCGTGACCTTCAACAGTTTGGCGACCCACGGCAGGCTCGTGCCCTGCACCAGCAGCGACACCAGCACGATAAAGAACGCGAGGTTGAAATACAGCTGCGCGTGCGGCAGCCCGGCCATCAGCGGGAACACCGCCAGGATGATCGGCACCGCGCCGCGCAAGCCGACCCAGGAAATAAACGCCTTCTCGCGACCGTGGAACGCCTTGAACGGCAGCAGGCCAACCAGCACCGACAGCGGTCGCGCAAACAGAATCATCCACAGCGCCAGGCCCAGGGCGGGCAGGGCGATCGGCAGTAAATCGTGAGGGGTGACCAGTAAACCCAGCACCAGGAACATGCCGATCTGCGCCAGCCACGCCATGCCATCGAGCATGTGCAGAATGCCGTGACGGCTGCGCACCGGGCGGTTGCCGATCACCAGGCCGCACAGGTAAACGGCGAGGAAGCCGCTGCCGTGCAAGGCGTTGGTCAGGGCGAACACCAGCAGGCCGCCGGCAATCACCAGGATCGGATAGAGGCCGTTGGCGAGGTTGATACGGTTGACCAGTTGCAGCATGACCCAGCCGCCGCCCAGACCGATCACGCCGCCGATGCCGAACTCGCGCACCAAATGCCCGAGCAGGCTCCAGTGCAGGCCGGTCTGGCCGCTGGCGAGCATGTCGATCAGGGTGACGGTGAGGAACACCGCCATTGGGTCGTTGCTGCCGGATTCGATTTCGAGGCTGGCGGTTACCCGCTCGTTCAGGCCTTTGCCGCCGAGCAGCGAGAACACCGCTGCGGCGTCTGTCGAGCCGACGATGGCGCCGATCAGCAGGCCTTGAATGATGTTCAGGTTGAACAACCACGCTGCGGCCATGCCGGTCAGCCCGGTGGTGATCAATACGCCGACCGTGGCCAGCGACAGCGCCGGCCACAACGCCACGCGGAAACTCGCCACCCGTGTGCGTAAACCGCCGTCGAGCAAAATCACCGCCAAGGCGAGGTTGCCGACCAGATAAGCCGTGGGGTAGTTATCAAAAATAATGCCGCCGCCGTCGACGCCAGCGGCCATGCCCACGGCCAGGATAATCACCAGAATCGGGATACCGAGGCGGGACGAAAGGGAACTCACCAGAATGCTCGCACCTACCAGCAACGCGCCGATCAAGAACAGGCTGTTGATGGTCGTCGCATTCAAAGGCAGTACTCCAGAAAGCTGAAAGGCGGGCACAAACTGACCATGCAGTCTGCGTGCCAGCGATTCTAACCTGTTGAAATGTGATGCTGTCAAAAAGCTTTTGCAGATCGAAAGATCGCAGCCTCGTTTCACTCGACAGCTCCTACAAAGGAGCTGTGCAAACCCGTAGGAGCTGTCGAGTGAAACGAGGCTGCGATCTTTCCAGCAGTGACGCGATCTTCGTTTAGAGGCTAAACCGCCCAACCATGTTGTTCAGGTCCAGCGCCAGGCGCGACAGTTCATTGCTCGCCGCACTGGTCTGATTCGCTCCGGTCGCCGATTGCACCGACAGATCACGAATGTTCACCAGGTTGCGATCAACCTCGCGAGCCACTTGGGCCTGTTCTTCCGCCGCGCTGGCGATCACCAGGTTGCGTTCGTTGATTTCGACGATGGCGCTGTTGATCGTGTCCAGCGACATGCCGGCACCCCGTGCGATGTTCAGCGTCGACTCGGCGCGCTCGGTGCTGTTACGCATCGAATCCACCGCGTGCTCGGTGCCGCTCTGGATGCTGCCGATCATGCGTTCGATTTCGCTGGTGGACTGTTGGGTCCGGTGCGCCAGGGCACGAACCTCATCGGCCACCACCGCAAAACCACGTCCGGCTTCACCGGCGCGGGCCGCTTCGATCGCCGCGTTCAGGGCCAGCAGGTTGGTCTGGTCAGCGAGGCCGCGAATCACGTCCAGCACTTTGCCGATGTCCCGGGATTCGTTGGCCAGATCACCGATCAGGGTCGCGGTGCTCTGCACGTCGGCGCTCATGCGTTCGATGGCGCTGACGGTTTCCTGCACCAGATCACGGCCATCACCTGCAGAAGTGGTGGCGTTTTTCGAGGCTTCGGACGTGCTTACAGCATTGCGCGCGACTTCTTCCACGGCGCTGGTCATCTCGTTGACAGCGGTGGCGGCCTGTTCGATTTCGTTGTTTTGCTGGGTCAGGCCTCGGGCGCTTTCGTCGGTGACGCTGTTCAACTCTTCGGCGGCGGACGCCAGTTGCGTCGCCGAACCGGAGATCCGTTGCAGGGTGTCGCGCAGTTTGTCCTGCATCTTCGACATGGCCAGCAGCAAACGGCCGGCTTCATCCTCGCCATCGACGGTAATCGGGCGGGTCAGGTTGCCCTCAGCGATTGCTTCAGCCGCGCTCAAGGCGTTGGCGATTGGCTTGGTGATGCTGTTGGTCAGCAACCAGGCGAACAGGAACGTCAGGCCGGTGGCGATCACCAGCAAGGTGACGACCAGGTCGAACGCCGAAGCGTATTGGTCGGCGGCTTGCTGGTTCGTTTCGAGGCTCTGCTGTGTGTTGATCTCCAGCAAACGGCTCAACACGGTGTTGACCGCTTCGGAGTTGGTCAGCAAATCGGTATTGAGCAGGGTGCGCAATTCATCGACCTGATTGTTGCGCGACAGCGACTTCATCCGGTCTTCAATCTGGCGATACTGACCCAGCAACTGTACGTATTGGTCATAGGCCGCACGTTCTTGAGGGCTGCTGATCAGCTTTTCATAAACCGCCTGAGCGGCGCGGATTTGCTGGTTACGGCTTTCCAGCAGTTCCATGGTTTTCTGCTGAACATCTGGCTCGCGGTTGACCATCAGCCGATACGACAACACCCGCAGGCGCAGGGTCAGTTGAGTGAACTCATCCAGGCTCTTGATGCTTGGCACGCTGTTGGAGGTGATGTCTTCGGCGGCCGCGCGAATCTTGCTCATCTGATTCAGCGCAAACACCCCCAGAACCAGCATCAAACCGCCAATCAGGGCAAAACCGAGGAACGCGCGCGGCGCGATATTCATATTACGAAGGGACATGGTGTTTACCGGGAAAAGCGCATCCGTGCGGGGCTGAAACTGCTGTATGGATGACTTATCGGTCATACGACTAAAGTCTTGAGGCGCTGCGCGAATTTGTCGCAGCAAGGCCCCGGCGACGAAGTGCAGGAACCAGATCCGCCAATCACAGTCTTTAAAGCTCGCGAGAAAGGTCGCCCGCCAGGAAAATCAAGGCCTTGCGCCCCAATATCCCTGGCATCCGTGGTGACTTTTCTTTATCGTACGCGCCCTTTGAAAATGCCTGGAAAATCAAAATGTTGGAAGCATCCCTCAGCCAATTGGAACAACTGGTCAGCGACCTGGTGCAACAGAACCAGAACCTGCTCGGCACCAACCAGACCCTGAGCGCCGAACTGGCCCAGGCCAAGGACGAAAACGAAAGCCTGCAACTGAGCCTGATGGAGCAGGAAGAGAAGCAAGGCGCCACCGCCGCCCGCATCCAGGCCTTGGTTGAGCGCGTCAGCGCCGGCCCAGTCAGCGCATGAATCAGGGCGCCGCAGGGGTAAAAGTCGTCTCCATCCTGGGCGAGGACTATTCGATCAAGGCGCCGGCCGGGGAAGAGCAAACCCTGCTGGACGCTGCATTAATGTTGAAAGCGGCCCTGGCCGACACCAAACGCAAGTACCCGACGCTGATCGGCGACCGCTTGTTGGTGCTGGCCGCGATGAATCTGTGCTCCCAGCAGATCGAAATGAAAAAGCAGCACACGCTCGAACTCGACCGTTACCAAGAGCAAGTCAGCGCCACGGTTGAAGTGATCTCCAAGACGATCAATCAGGCCTGATCGGCTTTGCGCACAACCAAAGAATAAATTGTCGTTTGCGTTGTATACAATCGGCACGGCTGTTGCAGTGTTTCAGCCTCTTATTCTTTGGGGGTGCTCCATGCAGTTCTGGCGACGCAGTATTCAATGGCAGTTGATCCTGAGTATGGGCACCGCCCTGCTGGTCAGTATTCTGATCGTGGTTGGCGTTTATACCCTGGTGGTCAACCGCCTCGCCCAGCGTTATCTGGTCGAACAAGCGCTGCCGTCGAGCATCGAAGCGATGCGCAACGACATCGAGCGCATCCTCGTCCAGCCCCTCACCGCCGCCAAGGACATCGCCAGCAACAGCATGGTGCGCGACTGGTTGGCCGCGGGTGAAAGCAGTGCCCAGACCGACACCTTCGTGAAGTACCTGGAAGGCATCCGCGCCGAGCACAAAGCCTTTACCGCGTTGATCGTCGGCACCGCTTCCAGCCACTACTTCACCGAAAAAGGCCTGGACCGCACCCTCAGCCGTTCCAACCCCAAAGACGCCTGGTTCTACGCCTTCCTCGACAGCAATCAGCCGCGCACCCTCAATATCGACAACGACACCGCGACCGGAGAATTGGCGCTGTTTATCGACCTCAAGGTCGAGCAGGCCGGCAAAGTCGTGGGCGTTGCAGGCCTGGGGCTGAGCATGAAAGAGCTGTCGGAGCTGATCCATAACTTCAACTTCGGGGAGCGCGGCAAGGTCTATCTCGTGCGTTCCGACGGTTTGATCCAGGTTCATCCCGAAGCGCAATTCAGCGGAAAACGCACCTTGGCCGAGCAAATCGGCGCTTCGGCGGCGCAAGCGGTCATGGGTCAAAAAGTTGCCGCAAATAGTGGATTCACCCGCGATGGCGAAGATTTTCTGGCATTGAGCCTGCCGCTGCGGGATCTGGGCTGGACTCTGGTGGCCGAAGTGCCGCAGTCGCAGATCTACGCCGAAGCCCGCCGCGCCATGTGGACCAGCAGCGCAATTGGCCTGGCGGTGGCGCTGGTGTGCCTGATGCTGGTGGTGTTGCTGGCCCGTGGGATGGTTCGACCGATCCGTCAGGTAACAGCGGCATTGGTAGCCATCGGTAGCGGTGGTGGAGATTTGACCCACCGGTTAGATTCCAGCCGCGCCGATGAACTCGGTGACCTGGCTCGCGGCTTCAATCGCTTCCTGGAAAGTCAGCGCGAGATGATTGGCGAAGTGCTGACCACCAGCGAGCGTTTGCGCACCGCCGTCGGCCAAGTGGCGAAGGTGGTGGACAACACCGCCGAACGCTCCGGACGGCAGCAGGAAATGACCGACATGGTTGCCACGGCTGTCCACGAAATGGGCCTGACGGTGCAGGAAATCGCCCAGAACGCCGGCAACGCGGCGGTCGCTTCGCAATCGGCTCGGGATGAGGCGCTGCAAGCTCGGGAAGTGGTGGGCGGTTCGATCCGGCATATAGAAAGCATGTCCGACGAAATCGGCATCGCCGCCACGGCGGTGGGCGAGTTGGCGCATCAGGTCGCGTCCATCGATCAGGTGCTGGCAGTGATTCGCGGGATTTCCGAACAGACCAACCTGTTGGCGCTGAACGCGGCGATTGAAGCGGCGCGTGCCGGGGACATGGGGCGTGGGTTTGCGGTGGTGGCCGATGAAGTGCGGACACTGGCGCGACGCACCCAGTCATCCACGGATGAGATTCAGCAAATGATCGGCAACCTAAAGCAGGGCGCGGAAAATGCCGTGTCGTCGATGCATTCAGGGCAAGCGGCGACCGGTACTGGTGTCGAATCGAGCCAGCGCACCGGGACGTCGTTGACGGCGATTACCGGGCAGATCGAGCGCATCAGCGACATGAACCATCAGGTGGCGACCGCCACGGAAGAGCAGTCGGCGGTGACCGAAGAGATCAACCGCAATGTGCAGGGGATTTCCGATCTGGCGCGGGCGACGGCCGGGGAGGTCAGGACATGTCGTGAGGATTGTCAGACCTTGCAGCGCCTGGCGGATGATTTGGCGCGGCAGATGGGTGGGTTCAAGTTGAGCTGAAAGATCAAAAGATCGCAGCCTGCGGCAGCTCCTACATTGGAATGCGTTCCCCTGTAGGAGCTGCCGCAGGCTGCGATCTTTTTTGTGGCCATTACGCCGATCTACGGTTGATCAAAACCACTCATCCTGCATCCCCAGGCACACATCATCCCGCGCCTCCAGAATCGCCAGTTCATGGTGACAACCCGGCACTTCCCACGTCAGGAAATACCGCGCCGCCTGCAGCTTGCCTTTATAGAAGCTCACATCCGCCGCATTGCCCTTGGCCAACCCTTCCTCGGCGCGAATCGCCTGTTCCAGCCAGCGCCAGCCAATCACCGTGTGCCCGAACACCTTCAGGTACAGCGCCGAGTTCGCCAGGCTGCTGTTGACCTTGCCCTGGCCCAGATCCGTCAGCAGGCCGATGGTCACGGTTTGCAGACGCGCCACCAGTTTTTCCAGCGGCTCACGCAGCGGCGTCAGCGATTCATACGCCTGGGCGCGCTCGGCGGTGCTGGCGATCAGCCGGATCAATTGCTTGAGCCCCGCGCCACCGTTCTGTGCCAGTTTGCGGCCCAGCAGGTCCAGCGACTGAATGCCGTGGGTGCCTTCATGAATCGGGTTCAAGCGGTTATCGCGGTAGTACTGCTCCACCGGATACTCGCGGGTGTAACCGTGGCCGCCGAGAATCTGGATCGCCAGTTCGTTGGCCTTGAGGCAGAACTCCGACGGCCAGGATTTGACGATCGGCGTGAGCAAATCCAGCAACTCATGGGCCTGCTTGCGCGCGTCTTCGGTCTCCAGGGTCGTGGTGTCATCGAACAGCCGCGCCGCGTACAGCCCAAGGTCGAACGAACCTTCGACGTAAGCCTTTTGCGTCAGCAACATGCGCTTGACGTCGGCGTGCTGAATGATCGCCACCGGCGCGGTGTTCGGGTCCTTGCTGTCCGGCACCCGACCCTGGGGACGTTCGCGGGCATACTCCAGCGAATACAGATACCCGGCGTAACCGAGCATCACCGCACCCATGCCGACGCCGATTCGCGCCTCGTTCATCATCTGGAACATGTAGCTCAAACCATGGTGCGGCTTACCTACCAGATAGCCGACACACTCACCGTTATCACCGAAGTTCAGTGCCGTGGAGGTGGTGCCGCGCCAGCCCATCTTGTGGAACAGCCCGGCCAGCAGCACGTCATTGCGCGGGCCGAGGCTGCCGTCATCGTTGACCAGAAACTTGGGCACGATAAACAGCGAAATCCCCTTCACTCCGGCCGGTGCGTCCGGCAACTTGGCCAGCACCATGTGCACGATGTTTTCCGACAGCGGATGGTCGCCGCCGGAGATGAAGATCTTGTTGCCCTTGAGTCGATAGCTGCCGTCAGACGCCGGCTCGGCGCGTGTACGAATATCCGACAGCGACGACCCGGCGTGGGGCTCGGTCAGCGCCATGGTGCCGAAGAAGCGTCCGTCGATCATCGGTTGCAGGAAGCGCTGCTTCTGCTCGTCGGTGCCGAAGCTTTCGATCAGGTTGGCCGCACCCATGGTCAGGAACGGGTACGAGGTCGATGCCGCGTTGGCCGACTGGAAATGCGCAAAACAAGCCTGGGACAGCAATGTAGGAAGTTGCATGCCGCCGGCGTCGAAACTTCGCGCGGCGTTGAGGAAGCCAGCCTCGAGGAACGCATCCACCGCCGGTTTCACTTCCGGAATCAGAATCGCCTGACCGTTTTCGTAGCGTGGCTCGTTCTCGTCGCCCTTGCGGTTGTGCGGGGCGAAGAACTTTTCGGCGATGTTGCGGGCCGTGCCGATGGCGGCGTCAAAGGTTTCGCGATTGTGCTCGGCGAACCGCTCGCGCTGGGTCAGGCCTTCGGCATCGAGGACTTCGTACAGCTCGAAAGCCAGATTGCGGGAACTGAGCAACGTCTCGGACATGTCGGCCTACCTTTTTTTGGAATGGGCCGAGTCTAGGCGTGGGCAAGGGTAGCGGGAAGGATGATTGATTACGGTGATGGAGAAGCAAAAGATCGCAACCTTCGACAACGCCTACAGAAAAACACGATCCCCTGTAGGCGCTGCCGAAGGCTGCGATCTTTTGATCTTGCTTCTAAAAAACCGGACACCCATTGCGGATGCCCGGTCCTATTGCGATTTAGCCGATGGTCATGAGGCTGGCATTACCACCCGCAGCCGCCGTGTTAACACTCAACGCCCGTTCAATCACCAGACGCTCCAGCGCAATGTTGGTCTCGCCCTGGGACAAGCCATGAACCCCGACAATCGCCCCGGCACGCTTGGCCACTTGCTGGCAAACGGCACGCAACTGATCGGAATGGCCGTGATGCAGCACCGCATCAAACACCACTTCGTCCTTGTTCCAGTCGGAAACCAGTTTGATCCGCGCCTGAACTTCCTTCGGCAGGCGTGCGAACAGTGCCTTGGTCAAGTCAGCTTCCGGCCATACCGCCGAACCGCCCACCGCTAATACCGCCGCCAGTTGCGTCAGCAAATCGCCTTCAACCTCCGCCAGGCACAGCACGTGTTCACGGGGCAGGATCGCGTAGCTGTTGCGCTCGCCGGTCGGGCCGGCCAGCACGCGGGTGATCCCGCTTTGGGATTGCGCGGCGAACTGCACGCACAGGGTGCTCAGGTCGGCGAACTGGTTGCTGTCAGCCCAGGCTTTCAGGGCGGTCAGCGGCTTGCTCATGGCATCCCGCAGACGAACATCCGGCGCAGCGATAGCGTCACCGCGAGCGAAGGATTGTTCGATGGCATCCGTAGGACGAGTCGACAACAGACGGTACAGGTACAACGGACCACCGGCCTTCGGACCAGTGCCCGACAAGCCTTCGCCACCGAACGGCTGCACGCCGACCACAGCACCGACGATGTTGCGGTTCACATAGACGTTACCGGCATTGACGTTGTCGATCACCTTGGCGATGGTCTCGTCGATCCGGGTGTGCACGCCCAGCGTCAGGCCGTAGCCGGACGCGTTGATCTGGCCGATCAGGTTGTCGATGTCTTTGCGCTTGTAGCGAACCACGTGCAGCACCGGGCCGAAGATCTCCCGTTGCAGTTCGTCGAAGCTTTCCAGTTCGATCAGCGTCGGCATCACGAAGGTGCCGCGCTTCACTTCTTCCGCATCGGCAATCGCGACCTGGTAGACGTTGCGACCTTTGTCGCGCATGGCCTGGATGTGCTTCTCGATGCCGGCCTTGGCTTCGGCGTCGATCACCGGGCCGATGTCCACGGACAGGCGTTCCGGGTTGCCGAGACGGCATTCAGCCATGGCGCCCTTGAGCATTTCGATGACACGGTCGGCGGAATCTTCCTGCAAGCACAACACGCGCAGTGCCGAGCAACGTTGGCCGGCGCTGTCGAACGCAGACGACACCACATCGATGACCACCTGTTCGGTCAGTGCCGAGGAATCGACGATCATCGCGTTCTGGCCGCCGGTTTCGGCGATCAGCGGAATCGGACGACCCTGGGCATCCAGGCGACCGGCGACGTTACGTTGCAGCAAACGCGCAACTTCGGTGGAACCGGTGAACATCACACCTTTGACCCGATCGTCGCCGACCAGACGGGCGCCAACGGTTTCGCCACGGCCCGGCAGCAGTTGCAGCACGCCTTCCGGAATCCCGGCTTCGAGCAGCAAACGCACGGCTTGAGCGGCTACCAGCGGGGTTTGTTCTGCAGGCTTGGCCAATACCGGGTTACCGGCGGCGAGGGCCGCAGCCACTTGACCGCTGAAGATCGCCAGCGGGAAGTTCCACGGGCTGATGCACACCACTGGGCCCAATGGGCGGTGGGCGTCGTTGGTGAAATCATTGCGCGCCTGCACCGCGTAATAACGCAGGAAGTCCACGGCTTCACGCACTTCGGCGATGGCGTTGGCGAAGGTCTTGCCGGCTTCGCGAGCCAACAGGCCCATCAGCGGCTGGATCTCGCCTTCCATCAAATCGGCGGCACGTTCCAGAATCGCGGCGCGTTCGGCGGGCGGGGTGGCCTGCCAGATCGGCCCGGCGTTCAGGGCGCACTGGATCGCGTTATCGACGTCTTCGACGGTCGCTTCCTGCACGTGACCGACCACGTCACGCAGATCCGACGGGTTCAGCACCGGCGCAGGGGTTTCGCTGCTGGATGCGCAACCGAGCATCGGCGCGGCTTTCCAGCTGTTGTGCGCGGTGGCCAGCAGGGCGCAGGACAGCGACGCCAGACGATGTTCGTTGGCCATATCGATGCCGCTGGAGTTGGCGCGCTCGGCACCATAAAGGTCGCGGGGCAGCGGAATGCGCGGGTGCGGCAGGCCGAAGCCACCTTCCACCGTTGCCATCTGCTCGATGCTGGCCACTGGATCGGCGACCAGCGCTTGAATCGAGATCGACTGATCGGCGATCTGGTTGACGAACGAGGTGTTCGCGCCGTTTTCCAGCAGACGACGGACCAGGTAGGCCAGCAGGGTTTCGTGAGTGCCGACCGGTGCGTACACGCGGCACGGACGGTTCAACTTGCCTTCGGAAACTTTGCCTACAACCTGCTCGTACAGCGGTTCGCCCATGCCGTGCAGGCATTGGAACTCATACTGACCGGGGTAATAGTTCTGACCGGCAATGTGGTAAATGGCCGACAGGGTGTGGGCGTTGTGCGTGGCGAATTGCGGGTAGATGACTTCCGGCACCGAGAGCAATTTGCGTGCGCAAGCGATGTAGGAAACGTCGGTGTACACCTTGCGGGTATAGACCGGATAGCCTTCCAGGCCTTCGACTTGGGCGCGCTTGATCTCGCTGTCCCAGTACGCGCCTTTTACCAGGCGGATCATCAAGCGATGACGGCTGCGACGAGCCAGGTCAATCACGTAGTCGATCACGTACGGGCAACGCTTCTGGTAAGCCTGGATCACAAAACCGATGCCGTTCCAGCCGGTCAGTTGCGGCTCGAAGCACAGGCGTTCCAGCAGATCCAGCGACAGTTCGAGGCGGTCGGCTTCTTCGGCGTCGATGTTCAGGCCGATGTCGTATTGCTTGGCCAGCAGGGTCAGCGACAGCAGGCGCGGGTACAACTCATCCATCACGCGTTCGTACTGCGCGCGGCTGTAACGCGGGTGCAGTGCCGAGAGCTTGATGGAAATGCCCGGACCTTCATAAATCCCACGACCGTGGGAGGCTTTGCCGATCGAGTGGATGGCTTGTTCGTACGAGGCCAGGTACTTCTGGGCGTCGTGTTCGGTCAGTGCCGCTTCACCGAGCATGTCGTAGGAATAGCGGAAGCCCTTGGCTTCGAACTTGCTCGCATTCGCCAACGCTTCGGCGATGGTTTCGCCGGTGACGAACTGTTCGCCCATCAGGCGCATGGCCATGTCGACGCCCTTGCGGATCATCGGCTCGCCGCTCTTGCCGATGATGCGGCTCAAGGACGAGGTCAGGCCGGTTTCGTTGTGGGTGGCGACCAGTTTGCCGGTCAGCAGCAAGCCCCACGTGGCGGCGTTGACGAACAGCGACGGGCTGTTGCCCAAGTGCGGCTGCCAGTTGCCGGTGCTGATCTTGTCGCGGATCAGCGCGTCGCGGGTGCCTTTGTCCGGGATACGCAGCAGCGCTTCGGCCAGGCACATCAGTGCTACGCCTTCCTGGGACGACAGGGAAAATTCCTGCAACAGGCCCTGAACAATCCCGGCACGGCCACCGGCGCTTTTCTGATTGCGCAATTTGTCGGCAATCGAAGAGGCGAGCTTGTTAGTGGCTTCAGCCATCGCGGCGGGCAAGCGTGCCTGCTCGATCAGCATTGGCACCACTTCCGGCTCAGGGCGACGGTAAGCGGCGGTGATCGACGCGCGCAGGACCGATTGCGGCAGGATGCTTTCGGCGAATTCGAGGAAGCACTGATGGGCGTGATCCGCAGGCGCATCGACGGCGTCGTCGGAATCCTTGGTCAAACCGCTCAGCTCGGTCAGGGTTGCACCACCCTCGAGTTTTTCCAGGTAATTGAAAATTGCCTGCTTGATCAGCCAGTGCGGCGTGCGATCAATCGAGGTCGCGGCGGCCTTGAGGCGTTCGCGGGTTGGGTCGTCAAGTTTGACCCCAAGGGTGGTGGTAGCCATATTTTTATCCTCATGTTTGCCACGACCGCGTGGCATCAGCTGGCCGCAAGATTAGCTGTGCGTCGACAGAGGTGCAACCGGGTGCAACCCTTTTTTTGTCGGAATAATCCGCAGCTCGTCAGGAATTAAATTCCGGTACGAACGTACCGCTCCTGCTTGGTGCTTTTACTTCTAGCCAAACCTGTTTACTGCCCTAAAAGGGAGCAAAAACAGGGCTTTTTCACGAATATCCGACTGGGTGCAACTTATTCTCAAGAAATGGGTTGCACCTTATTTAGGTTGTTGAATAGGATTCGCGCCCAAGGTGCAACCGGTCAAAAAAGACAGGTGCACCGGCTGATGGCTTTCCTGGGGAAACATCAGTCATAAATGCGCGGGGCTGGAAATCGTTTCAACAAACGTTGTCGTTTGTCGGCATTTCACACTTCGCCGCTACATAAAAACAAAGCCAGGGCATCACTCCAATGAGCGTAAGTAATCCAACTCTGATCACGTTCGTGATCTACATCGCAGCCATGGTGCTGATCGGCTTCATGGCCTATCGCTCCACCAACAACCTTTCTGACTACATCCTGGGCGGTCGCAGCCTGGGCAGCGTCGTGACTGCATTGTCCGCCGGCGCCTCCGACATGAGCGGCTGGTTGTTGATGGGCTTGCCGGGCGCGATCTATATGTCCGGCCTTTCCGAAAGCTGGATCGCCATTGGCCTGATCATCGGTGCCTATCTGAACTGGCTGTTCGTGGCCGGTCGTCTGCGGGTACAAACCGAGCACAACGGCGATGCGCTGACCCTGCCGGACTACTTCTCCAGCCGCTTTGAAGACAAAAGCGGTCTGCTGCGGATCATTTCCGCGGTCGTGATCCTGGTGTTCTTCACCATCTATTGCGCGTCCGGCATCGTCGCCGGCGCCCGTCTGTTCGAAAGCACCTTCGGCATGTCCTACGAGACAGCGCTGTGGGCCGGTGCGGCGGCGACAATTGCCTACACCTTCGTCGGCGGTTTCCTGGCCGTGAGCTGGACCGATACCGTACAAGCCACGCTGATGATCTTCGCCCTGTTGCTGACGCCGATCATCGTGCTGCTGGCCACCGGTGGCGTCGACACCACGTTCCTGGCCATCGAAGCGAAAGATCCAAGCAACTTCGACATGCTGAAAAACACCTCCTTCATCGGCATCATCTCGCTGATGGGCTGGGGCCTGGGCTACTTCGGCCAGCCGCACATCCTGGCGCGTTTCATGGCGGCGGATTCGGTCAAGTCGATTGCCAAGGCTCGTCGAATCTCCATGACCTGGATGATCCTGTGCCTGGGCGGCACCGTCGCTGTAGGCTTTTTCGGTATCGCCTACTTCTCGGCGCACCCTGAACTGGCCGGTCCTGTTACCGAAAACCACGAACGTGTGTTTATCGAACTGGCGAAAATCCTCTTCAACCCATGGGTTGCCGGTGTGTTGCTGTCGGCCATTCTGGCTGCCGTGATGAGCACCCTGAGCTGCCAGTTGCTGGTGTGCTCGAGCGCCCTGACCGAAGACTTCTACAAGACCTTCCTGCGTAAAACCGCTTCCCAGGTTGAGCTGGTCTGGGTCGGCCGCGCCATGGTGTTGCTGGTTGCGCTGATCGCTATCGCGTTGGCCGCCAACCCGACCAACCGTGTTCTGGGGCTGGTCAGCTACGCTTGGGCCGGTTTCGGTGCCGCGTTCGGCCCGGTTGTGCTGATCTCGGTGATCTGGAAAGACATGACCCGTGACGGCGCACTGGCCGGCATTCTGGTGGGTGCGATCACCGTGATTGTCTGGAAGCATTTTGAGCTGCTGGGCCTGTACGAAATTATCCCGGGCTTCATCTTCGCCAGCCTGGCGATCTACATCGTCAGCAAACTGGGCGAACCGACCAAAGGCATGCTGATGCGCTTTGATGCGGCTGAGAAAGATTACCGCTTGAACAAGTGATGGGGCGGGGCTGAGGCTCCGATTCTTCGCTTATAAAAACGGCTCGTCTCCTGTTGGAGGCGGGCCGTTTTTTTTGCCGGTAATGGTCGTGAGTGTTCGTTCTGGCGCCATCGCGGGCAAGCCTTGCTCCTACAAGTAGGAGGTTGTGCTCGTCATTTCGGTTGACTGCGAATCTGTAGGAGCAAGGCTTGCCCGCGAAGCGGTCCTCCGCTTAAACATGCCGCCTAAGAAGCGAATGTCTGTAGCCAAAACAACCAATTTCCGAAGGGAAAATCCGCCGTGCAAGTAGGGGAAATCTGATTTTCCTGCCCTCCGCTCATCCCCCCGCATTGCTCATGCAGAATCGCCCGCCTTCATTCTGCAGAGACACATCGGATGTTCGCGCCTGCCAATCAACCGCGTTTCACGTTGACCCTCGACGGCGTCGAGAATGAGCTCAAGGTGCTTGAGTTCACGGGCAAGGAAGCCATCAGCCAACCCTTCCGTTTTGACCTGGAACTGGTCAGCGAACGACCGGACCTCGAGCTGGAAAACCTCCTGCACCGTCAGGCATTTCTGAGTTTCGACGGGCAAGGTTCCGGCATTCACGGTCAGATTTATCGCGTCGGCCAAGGGGACTCGGGTAAACGTCTGACACGCTATCAAGTCAGCCTGGTCCCGCGTTTGACCTACCTCGGGCAGCGCATCAATCAGCGGATCTTCCAGCACAAAAGCGTGCCGGCGATCATCACGCAGGTCCTCAAGGATCACGGCATTCAGCGCGATGCCTTTGAATTTCAACTTGGCAGTGATTACCCCGAGCGCGAGTACTGCGTGCAGTACGCGGAAAGCGATCTGGTGTTCATCCAGCGGCTGTGCGCCGAGATCGGCATTCACTTCCATTTCCAGCACAGCCTCGATGGGCATTTGTTGGTGTTCGGCGACGACCAAACGGTATTTCCGCGCCTGGCCGAGCCCACGTTGTACCTGCCCGGCAGCGGCATGGCCGCGAGCGCCCCGGCGATCAAACGGTTCAACGTGCGCCTGGAGACACGGACTACAACCGTCACTCTGCGGGACTACAACTTTCAGAAACCTCGACTGCCACTCGAAAGCCGCGTCGACAGCGAGCAACGCCCGGTGCTGGAGGATTACCACTTTCCCGGTCAATTCAGCGACCGCGACTCCGGCAAGCAGCTGACCCGGCGAACTCTGGAGCGCCATGGCGCGGACTACCGTCAGGCTGAAGGTCTCGGCGATGAATCCGCGCTGGTCAGCGGCCATTTCTTGCAACTGGCCGAGCACCCGCGCCAGGCCTGGAATGACCTGTGGCTGATCACGGAGATCCAGCACCGTGGCCGTCAACCGCAAGTGCTGGAAGAGTCCGTTTCTGACGGCGATGAATTCCAAGGCTATCGCAATACTTTTCTGGCCACGCCGTGGGATATTTCGTTTCGCCCGCCGCTGGGGCCGGACAAGCCGCGAATGTTCGGCTATCAATCCGCTGTGGTCACCGGCCCGACCGATAGCGAAATCCATTGCGACGAATATGGCCGGGTCAAAGTCCAGCTCGCCTGGGACCGCGACGGCGAACTCAATGAGCATTCCAGTTGCTGGCTAAGGGTCGCCACCGGTTGGGCCCACGACCGTTACGGCAGCGTGCTGATTCCACGGGTCGGCATGGAAGTGCTGGTGGGGTTCGTCGACGGCGACGCCGACAAACCACTGGTGATGGGCTGCCTGCCGAACGCCGCGACCCCCGTGCCGCTGGACCTGCCGGCCGACAAGACCCGCAGCATTTTCCGCAGCCAGAGCAGTCCCGGCGGCGGTGGCTACAACGAGTTGCGCATCGAAGATCGCAAAGGTGCCGAGGAAATTTACCTGCGCGCCCAGCGAAATTTCACTCAGCACGTACTGAATGATCAGCGGGTGCAGGTGGATAACGACCGCAGCATCGTCGTCACCGGCATCGCCCGGCATGAGTTGAAGGCCGAGGAGCAACGCACCACCCACGGCCAGCGCCAGACCGAAGTGAAGCTGGACGACCACTTGCTGGTCAGGGGTGACCAACATATTCGCGTCACCAGCCAACGCCTCAATGCCAGTCAGCACATCCACATTAGTGCCGGTCAGCAAGTGGTGATCGACGGTGGCCTCAGCGGGAGTCTTCAGGCCGGAGGGCAGTGGATCAACATAGGGCCGGGCGGGATTTTCAGCAGCGTACCGATCCAGGTCGGCGGCACGCCGATGGCAGCCATGGCGGCTGCGCCGATTTCGCCGGATGCACCGTCAAAACTGGCCGCAGCCCCGGCGGCGCCGCTCAGCCCCGCGCAGGAGCAGAGCCTGAAAAGCGATGCGCCGTTTTGTGAAGAGTGCGAGCGTTGCAAGGAGGGGATATGTCCTACGCCGAATACGTTGGCCGGTGGATCAAAGGCCTCATCCGCAGCCCCCGCTTCAACCGTCGAGCCGGGTTTCCACATTGTCGAGCAGGGCATGTCTCGGTCTGCACTTGAGTCGTTATTGTTTGCGCAACCGGAGCCTGCGGTACTGGAGAAATTCCGCAGTCTTAATCCACAACTCACTGAGTTCGCCAAACCCGGTCAATTGGTTGTCCTCAGCGATCCGCGCAACACGCAATGCACCCGTGAAGAAGCGTTGTTGATGGAGGCCGCGCAAAAAGTCGATGCGGCGCTGGAACCGTTGAGCGATGCCGAGGCTGAGTTTATGGCGCGGCATCGTGGGGAAATTGAAACGTTTCTTTCGCAGGGTTCGACGGGGGTTGGTATTGGTGCGGCGATGTTTGGCCAGCACTTGGGTAACTTATCAAGCACTCTTCAGGAACTTGAGAAGTCACATCAGCGCACGTTCGATAAGCATGGAAAACTTCAGGGTGCGGAGTTCTTTGCTGAGCGTAAACGGTTGATGACACAACTTGATAACAGCCTTGGGCCATTGGTACGCAAAGGTGTGGGCATTGCCGATCATCCAAAACTGAAAAGCGCATTGGGGATTTCAAGTCGTAGCCTTGTTCATCATTGGAGTAAGGCAGGGTCGGCGGGAGGGATTCCGGGGTACGCGACGCATATTGATGGGGTGGCCAAGGCAAGTAAGGTGATCAAGTTGGGCGGGTGGGTAGGGGTTGGGTTACAAGCCGCTGCATCCGGGCTTAAAGTGAAAGAGACTTGTCGAGTTGGTAAAGAAGAAGCCTGTCGTAAGGTAAGGTTTACGGAGGCGGGTAAGTTTGGTGGGATCCTCGCAGGAGGGTACGTCGGTGTATACGCGGGTGGTGCAGCGTGCATCGCGATAGGCGCTGGTACTGTAGGTCTCGGCGGAATTGCATGCGGAGTTGTTATGGCTGGGTTAGGCGTTGCCGTTTTCGGAGAGGAACTAGGTAGCGCGGGCGAGATAACTGGGGAGCTAGTATACGAGGCAATAAAGTGAGGACAGTGCCTGAAACTGTATTTATATTGGGTGGTATGGTTCTGATTGTCTCGATTCTGTCTGTGATGTTTGTCTTTTTATACATGGCTTACTTTCGTATGGATAGGATTTTAAAGAATCTCGAAAACTCCCATGCCATATTGATAAAAAAAAGGTCGTTGGGTGTGGACCCAGTCAGTCGATTATTGCTTATGAATTGTATTAGTTCACTATTCGTCTTTTCTCGGCAGGCGGTGAAAAGTGGTGATATGAGCTTGGAGGATTATGAGAGGTTTCCAGCGGGGCTGAAGCGCATGATTGAATTTTGCGGCCGTTCAATGATTGTGCTGACTGCTGTTACCGTGATGTTTATAACGATTGGAAAGTATCAGGGGTGGTTGTGATTTTTTAGGGTTTTTTGCGGAGTGGATGGCGGGATTGCAGGATAGAAGAATGGAGAAATAATTTATGGGAAAATCTATCAGTGACGAACGATGATGAGATTTGGCTCGTTCTGACCGTTGGTGGCTTGTTTTTTGGATTGGGTTTTATATCCATTGTTGGTTATATCTATCTTTGTTTTTTCCAGATGAAGAAAGTTATAGGTTCTTTGAGCAATTCTCATGGCGTGCTGGTGAGGAAGTCTTTTTTTAAGGGTGGTTTTTTTGCGATTTACTTTTTGCTGACTTGTGTAGGTTCTTTTTTGGTATTTCCGTCTTGGGCGATCAAGGGAGGCGCCTTGGATGAGAAGGATTATCTGAATTTTCCTAGAGATTTACTTGGGATGATTCGCTTTTTTTACATTGCATCACTTGGAAGTGGTGTGGCGATGATTGTGTTATTGATCGGTTGCAAATATATGGGGTGGATTGAGTAATTTAGGTATTGAACTAAATAAATCTGTCCCTGATCCAGGGCTGGAGAAAGAGGGGCGGAGAAATGATGTACGAGGTCAAAAATGAGAACTGAAGCAGAGACAGCATTCCTTCTGAGTGGTCTGGTTTTGATCGTTCTTATTTTACTGGTCACATTAGCTATGTTGTATGTCGCTTACTTTTATGCTGAGGAGATATTGAAGAATCTGAGTAACTCTCCAGCGGCTATTGCTAGAAAAAGCTTATTGGGGTGGGATCCGTTTGGTCGCTTTCTCTTCATTAGTTGCGTGGGTTCGTTATTTATTTTTTCGCGAAATTCTTTGAGGAATGGAGATCTCAATGCGGTGGACTACGAGTGCTTCCCGGTTGGGTTGCGACGGAAGATTAAGGTCGTCAACGGGTTGATGTTGGTGTTGGGTGTGATTTCCATAATTGGAGTGACCGTTGGTAAGTTTAAAGGCTGGCTAGAGTAGTGTTTCACCCCGGCTTCTAAAACCTTTTATTTGAATGTTGTTTTAAATAACAGCGCATTCGATCCCTTCGAGCGCTGCGAGAGCGTTCGTCATGAATACAGTAACTCCCAGTCATTGGCTGCAACTTCGGCCGTTAGAAAATGATGAAAAACTGTTCGCAATCTTCAGTAATGCCAGTGCGGCAGAACCTTTCAAGGCCTGGCGGCACTCAATCACTGCGCAATCCCCGAGCCCGATATGGGCGGATACGGTTTACGCCGAGTGGGAATCGGTGATGCCTTTTGTGGGAATCGTCGCCGCTGACTGTGAGTTTCTGGAGTGGATTGCCAACACGGAATCTTGCGATTGGGGTTGGCTGGCAGTGTCTTCCGCCAGCCAGGAAGCGCTGGTCGAGCACTTTCGCTCCCTGACGCAAGCGTTGCTGCCTAACGGTAACGCGGTGTTTTTTCGGTTCTGGGACGGGCGCTATCTGCTGCCGATTCTGCAATCCACCGAGGTTGATTCCGCGCAATTGCTGCCAGTGATCGGGCGTTGCCTGATCAATGGTCAAGCCCTCGACATCGGTGGCCGTGCGCTGAAAAGCACCCAGGTTTTTCCATGGTGGCAAGTCCCGGCAACGCTGCTGAATCAACTCGCCGCGCAGTCCGCCGTCACCCGAATCAACAACTTGCTCAAGTGGTTGAGCGAAGACCGTCCGGACCTGTTCGAGGCGTTTTCCGAGAGTGTTTTACGGCGCAAGGTCGCGGGTTTTCTTGAGTTGCCCGGCCTGCCTCAGGCACCGAAACAAGCCTTGGTTGATTACTTGATGGCGGAGCTGAATTGATGGACCCAATCACGCGTATCGAGCAGGCGCTCGACAGTTTTCCGAACACCCTTTCCCTGTATCGAGAGCAACTGAAACATTGGTTTAACCGGGCGGCGGACCAAGCCAGTCGGGTGGCGGATTTGCCTTCGTTGATGGGGATGGAGCGGATTATCAAACTGGGTAATACCAGTACCGCCGTCAGCAGCAGTGACGACGATTTTTTCTCCAGTGTTGCGCAGTGTCCGGCAAGCGGAATTCTGGAAATCGAGAGCAAGTTCGAATCGGTGTATGACGTTCCCGTGGGGGATATTCAGGTCGATGTAATTGCCCAGGAGGACGGAAAAAGTACGCCGGTCACGCTCGATAAAAATGGCAAAGGACAGTTCAACGGTGAGCCCGGCAAGTTCTACCGCGTTCACGTTCACAGCGAAGTGACAGCGGCGCAAGTTGATGAGTTGTTCGGCGCCTATGACGGGCTGAGTCAGGAGTTGGAAAACTGGCTGCGCAAGGAGTGGCAAGGGTTTAAGCCGCAGTGGTCGCAGTCGACATCGGTGGCGGTGGGCAATGGATTGCTCGCGGGCAGTTGGGCGGCCGTCGAGGCTGTCTGGGATGGGATCGGTGAGCTGACCGACATCCTGAAAGACCCGCATGCCTTCGCAGACAGGCTCGGCGAGAGCGCCGGGGAACTGGCCAAACTGGCCGAAAGTGCGCCGGACCTGATGGAAAAAGCCATGTTGCTGGCCAGCGACGAGGCGGCACTGTGCCTGCTCATGCGTACCGCGACGTTATGGCTGGAGGCGTTACCGCCCTCGCAACTGGCCGGGTCTTCTGCCGAGGCGATTTCCAAGCTTGTGGTTCAACTGGTCATCGACCTGTTGATTGGTCTGGTATTGAGTGTGGTCGGGGTTGGCATTGCCTGGCTGACGGTGCGGCTGGTGAAGTACGGCGCAACAATTGCCCAGGCCGCCATGGGGTTTGTGAAGGCGATGGTCACGATCATCAATAACTTCATGGCGTACGTCGACCGCTACAAAAAAGTCGCCGCCCGAGGCATCGCCGCTGGCATGAAAAAAGGCCGGATGCAATTGCGCTGGAATGGTCGCAAGAACACCGTACTGAAAAACGATGAACATCACCTTGATGCGCCGCATCAAGCGAAAAACCCCAACGGCGAGAGCGCCGATTCAGCGGACAGAACCGCTACCAACAACTGCCCGGTCTCGATGGTTACCGGCGAAGAACTGCTGACCCTGACCGATGGCACGCTCGACGGAATCCTGCCCTTCGACTTCACTCGCCTCTACCGCACCAGCGCCGCCGAAATCGACAGCGGCCTCGGTTTCGGCTGGAGCCACAGCCTCGCCCATCGGTTGGTCATCGACGGCGAAAACGTCATTTGGATCGACCACGAAAACCGCCGCACCACGTTTCCGCTGCCGAACACCGAACGTCCGGCGATCCACAACAGCCTGTCGCGAGCGGCGATTTACCTGGGCGATGACCCCGAAGAGCTGATCCTCGCCCAGGCCGGCGACGAGACCCGTTTCTATCACTTTCATAGCGGTTTTCTGACAGCGATCAGCGACGGGTACGACAACCGTCTGCACATCACCCGCGACCGCCAGGACCGCATCAAACGCCTCGATAACGGTGCGGGTCGGGCCTTGCTGTTGCGCTATGAGCGCGCCCATTTGACCGCGCTCGATTACCAGGCTTTTCGTCCCGCCGACACACTCGATGAGGCGTGGCACACCGAGCAGACGCTGGTCAGTTACGACTACGACGAACGCAATCAACTGATCGCCGCCATCAATGCCGCCGGCGAAAGCGAGCGCTACGACTACGACGATCAGCACGTCATCCTGCAACGGCAACTCACCGGTGGGGCGAGTTTCTTCTGGGAGTGGGAAAGGTCCGGCAAGGCTGCGCGATGCATCCGACATTGGGCGTCGTTTTCGCAGATGGACACGAAGTACATCTGGGATGACCAGGGCGGCGTTGTGGTTAAAAACGTCGATGGCAGTGAAGAAGTGTATGTCCACGACGACCGGGCGCGGCTGGTGCGCAAGGTCGAACTCGATGGCGGCCAGCACCTCAAGTCCTACGACGATAACGGGCGGCTGATTGCCGAGCAGAACGCGCTCGGCGCGATGACGGAATACCACTACGACGAAGTCGGACGCCTGGTGGCGCTGATTCCACCGCAAGACGAGCCAACGTCCTACGAGTATCGCAACGGTTTCCTGCATGCGCGGTGTCGCGGCGATGCCGTGTGGAAGTATCAGCGCAACGCCCAGGGCGACGTCATTGAAGCGACCGATCCTGATGGGCAGGTCACGCACTATTTCTACGATGCCCAGGGGCGTGTGCTGTCGATCCGCTATCCGGACACCAGTCGGCATGTATTCGTCTGGAACCGTTTGGGGCAATTGGTCGAAGAAACGTTGCCGGATGGCGGCAAACGACAGTTTTCCTACGACGTGCTGGGCCGAAGGACGACGCGCCAGGACGAACACGGCGCCGTTACCCGCTACCAGTGGGACGCCGTTGGCCGACTGATCCACACGACACTTCCTACAGGTGCCACCCGCGCGTTCAGTTACAACGCCTACGGCCAGATCACCGCCGAGCAAGACGAACTCGGCCGCGTTACGCGTTATGAATACGCCGACGATTTGCACCTGGTCAGTCGCCGGATCAATCCCGACGGCACGCAGCTCAAGTACCGCTACGACAACGCGCAACTGCTGCTGACAGAAATCGAAAACGAATCCGGCGAACGCTATCGGCTGGACTACACGTCGAACGGATTGATCCGACAGGAAACCGGCTTCGACGGGCAGCGCACGGCGTATGCCTACGACCTGAATGGCCAACTGCTGGAGAAAACCGAGTTCGGTGCTGACGGCTCGCAGTTGATCACCCGCTACGAGCGCGATTCGGCCGGGCGCCTGTTGGTCAAAACCTTGCCGGATGGCATCAAGGTCCACTACCGCTACGACAGCCTTGGGCGCTTGGTCAGCGTCGAGGATGGCCACGACCATCCGCTGGAGTTCGAATACGACCGGCAAGACCGACTCATCACCGAGCACCAGGGCTGGGGCACTTTGCGTTATGGCTACGACGCCTGCGGCCAGCTCAACCACCTGCGCCTGCCGGACAACAGCAAACTCGACTACCACCACGCCAAGGGCGGCGCACTCAGCGCCATCGACCTCAACGGTTCACGGCTGACCACCCACCAATTCGAATTCGGCCGTGAGCGAAAACGTCAACAAGGCCTGCTGCTCAGCGAATATGCCTACGACGATCAGGGGCGTTTGAAGGCCCATGCTGTCAGCCAACAGCAACGATCGCTGTATCGGCGCGATTATGCCTACAGCGCCAACGGCAATCTCGACCACATCACCGACACCCGCCACGGCCAGCGCAGCTATCAATATGACGCGCTCAATCGCCTGATCCGCGTCCGCCACTCCCGCGACCACCAACCGGAAAGCTTCGCCCACGACCCGGCGGGCAACCTGTTGATGCAGGACCGGCCGGGTGCGGCGAAGGTTTCGGGCAATCGCCTGCTGCTGCAAGGCGACCGGCATTACGACTACGACGCCTTTGGCAACCTGATCCGCGAACGGCGCGGCACCGCACAAAAACTCGTCACCGAGTACCGCTATGACTGCCAACACCGACTGATCGGCGTCACCACCCCGGACGGACGCTGTACGAAATATCGCTACGACGCCTTCGGTCGCCGCCTCGCCAAAACCGTCGACGGCAAAACCACCGAATTCTTCTGGCAAGGCGACCAGGTCGTCGCCGAAAGCAGCCGCGAACACTACCGCAGCTACGTCTACGAACCCGGCACCTTCCGCCCACTGGCCATGCTCGACGGCAAAGGCCCGCGCAAGGCCTGCCCGTTCTACTACCACCTCGACCACCTCGGCACCCCGCAGGAACTGACGGACTACGGCGGCGAAATCGTCTGGGCGGCGAAGTACAACGCCTACGGCAAAGTCACCGGCCTGACCCATGGCGGCGGTGAACAACTTGAACAACCGTTGCGGTTTCAAGGGCAGTACTTCGATGCGGAGTCGGGACTGCATTACAACCGGCATCGGTACTATGATCCGGACATTGGCCGGTACCTGACGCCTGACCCGATCAAGTTGGCGGGTGGGCTGAACCAGTACCAGTACACGCCGAACCCGACGGGGTGGGTTGATCCGTTGGGGCTGAGCTGTCCGCCGCCGGATAAGGCGGGTTGTAAGGTGCCGGGGGATGCGACTGGCGCTAGGGTTGATGAGGGTGAGCCTGCGCTGCCGAAGATGACGGTAGAGCAGCGACGAGCAAGAATTGATGAGTTATCAGAGTCGGTTTTTTATAGGCGCTTGAAGGAAATGGAAGAGTCGATTGATGGTGCCCATTTTCAGCAGAAACATGGAGCACAAACAACCCTGCAATCCCAGCTTGATCGGGTTAAGGAAGGCAAAAATCCCACGACAGGCGAAATAGAAAGGTACGAGAAAGGAAAGAAAAAAGGCGAGCCCGTCATCCCCTCGGCCGCGACGCGTTTTCTCAGTCATCGCGATCAATTTAATGCAATACAACGTGCCCAGTTAATTTTTAGGCAAAGTGGTATAGATGCTTCACGACAACCTATTGAAATGGGTAAAAAAATAGGTGAAGGATTTAAAAGGGAAGGACTACAGTATGGTGAACAGACTAGAGCGATTGTCATACTAGGAAAAGATGGTAAAGCTAAAACTTCATACACGGAATTTGACTGATGAATAGACCCTACACGCTGTGGAGTATACGAGGTCTGCTTTTTGTTTTTGATATTGAAAATACGCATGATGTGGAACGGGAGGAGATTATCGTTTCGAAGAATGTAAATGATGACAAAGAACTTTCCGAACTTTTTGACGCCTTGCTACGCTCGGAATTTTTTATTTATAGTGAGCAAGAACGCATTGCATTAATCGAAACCTTGTCCTATTTTTTAGAGGCGGGTGATAGTTTTGACGAGGTTTTTTCAAAAATGGACACGTATTTTGATGATGATGTTAAAGATCAAAGGCGGTTTATGGCAGTTCTCATTAGTTGTTTGGAGCGGTATCAAAGTCAAGGAAATGGCAATAATTAATCTCTGCTATAAAGGGGCGGATTTAATTTTGCTACTGGTTTCGGAAGGTGTTTTTAGCATTGATAAGGGTAGTAAGTAGATCTGACTCACTTTCGCTTTGCTTTTTAAGTGTTTTGTTATGGACGGTTTTTGAATAATGACATTGTTAACAGCTATTAGAAAATGGATTTCGATAGTGCGAGGTACGTATAAGAGCCGGGCAGATAGTTCGGGCTCTGCTGCTCAGCAACAAACCGCTAG